>JAGPDB010000017.1:12141-40255 GCA_018057765.1 Acidimicrobiia bacterium | reverse complement strand
CATTATCTATTATTGCTTTTAATTTTTCTATGTCCTTAGCTATTGATGTTTTTGTTTCAAGTGATGAAGTAACTCTGTAGACGAGATTCTCAGCTATTCTTGCTTCAAGCGAATTTGATCCGTATAGTGATTCAATAGTGTCTGCACGATTCCTTGTATCGTTATAGTCCGCAAGCGTAAGCGAGTCTTTGGGAATATAGCCGTACTCTGTCTTAGCGATTTTTGTCGATAGTTTTCCATTTGTTTTTATCGACACGAAAGCATCGCTTATTGTTGTTGATCTTGTTAATGGATTGTTTTCTAGTGATGACAAAAAAGAGCTAATTGTAGCGAAACTAATTTTTGAAATATCTAACGGGATGATAAGAAAGCGGCTATTTGAAGGTTCCTCTAGCGCAACCACAGAGCTAAAAGCATTCAGGATATTAGATTGGGAATCTTTAGTAGCATTAATATTTAGATGATTCATGAAATCTGTTCTATATGTTGCCATATTTAATGTGGTTTTATCAGTCTCAATTTTTAATGGCAATGATGAAAGCGGGATTGTTGATGAAAATGTATTTTCTCCAACAATAATATTCTTTATTCCGCTATTTGATAAATCTTTAAGAGTTTGATTAGAAACTGATTTAGTAAATAAAATCTTGGGAGTTGTTTGTATTTGGCTTCTTGTCAATGATTCTTGGGTTTTAACTAAGGAATTTAAAAAAACTGATTTCTTAGTGATTTTATTTAATTCAACAATATTCATAGGGGTATATGTATCAGCTATATATTGATTATTAGTATTTTCTGGATTTTGCGCGAAGCTAACAATGGGAATTTGTTTTGATGTGGAATTAATCTGTGAAAAAGAATCTATATATTGTCCATTAATTAAAAATGACTTTGGCGTATTAATGGAATATATGTTGCTGATATTTCTTTCTGTAGTGTTGAATTCTTTCTGAACTATTTTTCCGTCCTTAGTCAAAGCGCCGGATCCATCATATATTTTTTCATCTTTTAAAATTTCGCTATTAATGATTACGGGAACTATATTTAACTTTTCTGAGTATGCTTGTTGGCTGAATATAATTTTTGGGAAATAGGTAATAAAACTATATTGAGTATCTAGTTTTTTGTTGTTGTCGCCCAACAATTCAATTGCAACAGGGTATATCCCAGTTTTACTTAGAGTGAGGCTGTTTGTTGATTCTGGTTCAACAGAATTAATTGAAAAATTAGTTTCAAAATTATTTATAAGATTATTGTCTGTACCGATCTCTGTCAATTGAAAATTATCTATAGGAATGGTTATTTTTGATATAACATTTTTATTAGAAGGTTTATCAACAAAGTTAAATAGTTCTGATCTGGTATTTGTTGATTTAATAACACTGATTTTTATATTAGTAATATTCTCTAGATTAGAAGTAATACCGATAATACCCAAAGTGTCGTCTGTAAGATAGGGTGATAATTTTGATATAGTAAAAGTTGAAGCACTGTCTTTGTGAATAATATTAGTATTGCCATAAGCGACTGAAATTAAAGGTATTGACTGAAGTATCACTAAAAATAGAACAAAAAAAAGGCCAGTTTTCTTAATAGATCTAGTTTTCTCCCTAAAGATGTACTGTTTTAACATATTATTTTCTTTGCAGTATCTCTTAACATAACACTATAACTTTAGGCGTTTTGTGCAGCATTCGCGTTATTCATCAACAAGATTGAGAATCATAAATAATAGGTGAAATCGTTGAAAATGCTAAAGCATGCAACTCCTCAAGACGACATATACAATATGGTAGATCTAGATGAACTTTTACGTTTCGCAATTCATGTTGGTGCATCTGACTTACATGTTAAAGTCGGCTCTCGTCCCCGTGTGCGTATTGACGGACATTTAGAGGAAACAGAATTTACACCTGTAGGACCAAATGATACTGAGCGAATTGCGTTTACAATTATGCCAAAAAATCGAGCAGAAGAATTTATTAAAGATTTCGAGGCGGACTTTGCCTATGCAGTTGCTGGACTTGGAAGATTTCGTGTTAACGTTTTTCGACAACGTGGCTCAATCGGCATGGTCTTTAGGAGAGTAATTCCAGGTATTGCATCATTTGAAGATTTAGGTTTGCCCGTAATTGTACAAAAACTTGCACAAGAACCAAATGGTTTGATAATCGTTTCTGGTCCAGGTGGATCAGGAAAAACAACAACGCTTGCTGCAATGGTCGATCACATTAATAAAACACTCCCACGTCACATAGTCACTATTGAAGATCCTATTGAAATTTTGCATAAAGATAGTTTATCGATTGTTAGTCAACGAGAAATAGGTACAGATACTGATAACTATGCTTCGGCTATGAAGAAGGTTGCACGACAAGATCCTGATGTCATATTGATTGGCGAATTAGATGACTTTGAATCAGTGAAAGCAGCTCTTTCTGCCGCTGAGACAGGACACTTAGTATTAGCTTCTTTTGATGCGATGAATGCTACAGAAACAGTTCAACGTTTAATCGATTTTTTTCCAGCTCATCAACAACATACAGCGCGCATGTCAATTGCTGGAACACTAAAAGGGGTTCTTTGTCAAAGACTTATTAATAAATTAGATGGCATAGGCCGAGTTCCAGCATGCGAGGTAATGTTGGTTAATTCAAGAATTTTTGATCGAATTTCAGATATATCTGGCATAAAATTAGAACTCGAAGATGTAATTGCTGACGGTGAATATTATGGTATGCAATCTATGGATCAAGCGCTCTTGCAGTTATTTGGTGATGGACATATTACTCGTCGTGAGACTTTATCTAATGCAGTAAATCCTAATGAATTGCGTTCAATGATGGAGGCCGTGAGAAGCGAATAGAAAAAAGTGAGTCTGAATTTAAATTAAAAAATATTATCTACGAATGCTCGTTTTCGGCTCGATCCAGTCATTTTGCGACAATATGATTTAATTTAAATCATCGATTCTAATCTGCAACTTTCATCCCGAGCGTAGTCGAGGGATCTTTAATAAATTAGAATATTGGCACATGGAAATCGCACAACGTTTGAACGAATTAAATAAGCTGACGATAAAAGAATCACCAATATATAAGCTTTCTTTACTTTTTGAAAAAGCTGGATATGAATTTAACGTCGTTGGTGGAACAATTCGCGATCTTATATTGGGTGTTGAATCTGATGATTATGATATTTGCACGAACGCAAAGCCAAAAGAGATACTAAATATAGTAAAAGATGTTGCGCAACACCTTTGGCGTCAAGGTGAAGTTTTTGGAACTATTGGCCTTTCATTCGAAGATTTGAAATTTGAAATAACAACATATAGGAAAGAAATCTATGGTGACGATTCACGTAAACCTCAAGTTGAATTTGGTGATGATTTAGAAACTGATCTTTCGAGACGTGATTTTACAATTAACTCAATGGCTTTTAGTTTGCCTGATGCAAAATTGATCGATCCTTATAGTGGTTTAGATGATCTGTTGAATCAGCGTTTAAGAACACCACTAGAACCAAGTGTTAGTTTTTCTGACGATCCACTTCGTATGATGAGAGCAGCGCGATTTATTGCTAGGTTTGACCTTGTGCCTGATATTGCACTGCTTGATGCTGTTGATAAATATCGCTCGCGCATGAGCATTATCAGTGCTGAACGTATTCGCGATGAACTCTGTAAATTATTAATTGCACAAGATCCTTCAAAGGGTTTATATTTTTTGAGTGAAACTAAACTTAGCGACGAGTTTTTTCCAGAATTTAATATTTTGAGTATTCCACAAGACCCACAAAATCATCATAAGGATGTTTTAATCCATACAATTGCCGTAGTTGCTAATACACGTCCTGAACTTCGTGTGCGACTAGCCGCACTTTTCCATGATATTGCAAAACCAGACACTTATGATGTCGGTGAAAATGGTGTCACGTTTCGTTTTCATGAAGTACTTGGTGCAAAAATGACCAGAAAACGCATGCGTGAACTAGCTTTTTCTAAAGAAATGATAAAAGAAGTTAGCCAGTTAGTCTTTTTGCATCTTCGTATTCATACTTATGCAATGGGTTGGACCGATTCAGCTGTTCGACGTTATGTCCGTGATGCAGGAGAGTTATTGGCGGATCTAAATCACTTACAACGTTGTGATTGTACGACTAAAAATCCTAGAAAAGCTAAAGAACTAAGTGATCGTATGGATGATCTTGAATCTCGTATTCTTGAATTGAGCAAAAAAGAAGAACTAAATAAAATCCGTCCACATTTAGATGGGGCGCAAGTAATGGAACATTTAAAACTAAAACCTTCGCGAGAAGTTGGAACAGCCTTAGACTATTTGCTCGAACACCGTTTGGAAAATGGACCTATACCAGAACAGGATGCTTATAAATTATTAGATTCCTGGGCTATAGAAAATTTATAAACCTTCTTTGCGGGCACGAAAAATTACAACAGGTGGAACCATCACTACTGGTTCGTGGTGAAATTCAGGTGCAGGTTCACATATTGAATCAACTTTAAAACCATGTCGCATAAATAGTTCATGTATATTTGATGTTGTTCTTGGAAAAACACTTACTCTTTGCCCACCTCGCATTGTTTCGAACTCGGTATCATCGAAAAAACTTCTGGTGATTCTTGGTGTTCCTAGTGGTAATACTCCAGGGGATGAAACGTATTCATCTTGTTCCACCATGCGCGCAATTGGGTGTTCTAGAGACATGATCATTGGTGAGGATTTTCGCAGTACTCTTTGACATTGTCGAATTACACGATCTAGATCTTGTACTTCATCTAACACTGTTGCTGAAAATACTATGTCTATAGAATCTGCTCTCAGAAATGCGAGGTCGGCGAATGCACCTTGGTGACACTCTACACGAGTAGTATTTGCCGTAGCTTGTGCCGTCGTCATGGCAATTCGTTCTGCGCTAGGGTCAACACAAATTACATGTGCGCCACCTTGAGCCAGAGTTATTGGTGTAGTTAATTCGCCACCACCTAATACCAATATTCGCTTATTTTTTATTTCTCCGAAAAGCCGAGTCGAGGAGTCATTAACTCCGTATCCATATTCGATTGCGTTTTGTATTGAAATAGTCATTATATACACTTAAGCTCATTTATGTGCTTCAATGCAAATAGTTACTATGAGAGTGGCTACTTTTAGAGGTGTCCTCCTGCTTGTTCAAAATAGTTCATCCAAGCCTCTGCAGCGCCCCTTACTGTTCTATCTGGTGGATTCCCATTAGGATCTCTCCTCTTAGGGTTTTCCCAGACAAAAAGTGAACACATTGTTCTGTTTGGGTCATCATGGTCACTAATATCTTCAGATAATGCTAGCTCTAGCATGTCTAAGACTCCTCTAGTCAAGGAGATGAATTCGTCAACATTTCTTTTAACTATTGACGCATGCCCATTTTCTATTAGTTCAACTGCAATTCGATTGTGATGCATTTCGTTAAAACTAGAAATTGACCCGGCTACCATTGCGCCTTTTTTGCTTTTATAATCACGCTTGCTGTAAGTAAATCTAGATTTTTAATGTTTTTTAATACTAATTCGGTTCTTTCTGCTGGCCTTAGTGCCCAGGCAATAGCATTATGGGCTCTAACTTTGAAACTATCTATGTTTAGTGCCACTTCATCACTAAAGCCTGCATCAATTAAACTATCTGCAGTTTCAAAGTCTAGGTCGTTATATTTTCCCAGTTTTTTGGCTAATCGATCGAGTTTTTTGGCTGACTTTAAATAGTCGGCCCACGCTTGGTTATTGAACATATCAAGATTTTACACTGTTGACCCTTTAAGGTCAATTTAGTGTTATTCTATGGCAAAACAACGAAAAGTGTTCATCTATTTACTAAGCAGCGCATTGCAAATAACTGGGTTGGATTTAGAAATAAAAAAGCCTCTGAGTTTAACTAAGCGATGCATTGCGAAGCACGTAGCTAGTTGACACCCAGAGGTTTTATGGATTTATCCCTTAATGAAATCTTCAACCATTTGATAAGCAACATCATCATGAAATTGTACTGCTGGAGATTTCATGAAATATGCTGATGCACCTTCGAGTGGGCCACCAATTCCTCTATCTTTTGCAATCATTGCACAACGTAGAGCATCAATGATTACTCCAGCTGAATTCGGTGAATCCCATACTTCGAGTTTCAATTCTATGTTTAGAGGAACGTCACCAAAATTACGTCCTTCAAGTCGAATGTATGCCCATTTACGATCGCTCAACCATCCAACATGGTCGCTTGGACCAATATGAACATTGCCAGCTTCGATTCCATGGTCTAATTGGCTAGTAACAGCTTGAGTTTTTGAAATCTTTTTTGATTCGAGTCGGTCACGTTCTAACATATTTTTAAAGTCCATGTTTCCACCAACATTTAATTGATATGTGCGATCAAGTACCAGTCCACGATCTTCAAATAGTCGTGCAAGTACGCGATGAACAATTGTTGCTCCAACCTGTGATTTAATATCGTCACCAACAATTGGTAGGCCAGCTTCAGTGAATTTCTTTGCAAATTCAACGTCACTAGAAATAAATACTGGTATAGCATTTACGAAACCGCAGCCAGCGTCTAAGCAAGCTTGAGCATACATACGTTGTGCCTGCTCAGAGCCTACAGGTAGGTATGAAACCAATACATCTACTTTTGCATCACGTAATTTTTGTGCGACATCAACAGGTTCCTCTAGAGATTCCTCGCAAGTTTCTTTGTAATATTTACCCCAACCATCAAGTGTTGGCGCACGAAATACTTCAACGCCATAATCAGGAACATCACTGAATTTAATAGTGTTATTTTGGCCGGAAAATATAGCTTTAGAAATATCTTGACCTACTTTTGAGGCATCAACATCAAAAGCACAAACAACTTTTACATCGCGTACATGATAGCCACCCATTTCGACATGCATTAATCCAGGTACAGTCTCGCCAGGTTCAGCATTTTTATAATATTCTATTCCTTGTAGCAAGCTGCTTGAGCAGTTACCAACGCCAGCAATTGCTACACGAATTTCTTTATTTGTTTTAGTTGACATTATTATCCTTTTCTTTATTTCGTTCTTGTCGTTAGACCGTTCTGTTTTCTTCGGGCTTTATATTTAAAGTATCCAAAAAATTTATTTGACTATTTATAAAGTTTGCTTCTAATTCTTGCCATTTTTTAAGAAATCTATTTTTTGTCGTTGGAGCAATTTCAAGACGATCTTGTAAAACGCGTTTACGATGTGAGATTAGATTTTTGCTGTCTTCTGGAGATGCATATTCTATGAATGCGAGATGTGCAACAAAAGCTCGATCGTCTGATGCGTTTTTTAAGTATGATGCACTTAATTTTTCGCTGAATGCTTCTCTTCCTAATTGTGTGATTGTATATACTTTACGTTTTTTACGCTCTGACAATTTTGTTTTTGTATTTGGTGATACTTCTGGTGTGACTATCTCTACTGAAACAAAACCTTGGAGATTAAGTTTTGCCAATTTTGGATATAGACTTCCAAATGAAATCAAGCCCGACAATCCAAGTAATCTTTGTAATCTCAGACGTATTTCGTAACCATGCAAAGATTCATCCATTAATAGTCCGAGTATGGCAAGAGATAACATAGCGGACAACTATATCGCATCGATACATCTAATACGCATTATTGCGAGGTTTATTTTTAAGATGTGTAACTCTGGTATATCTTATCTAAATATACGATACTTTATCGGAGAAAAGCGGCAATTACTACAGCAGCGGATATTAAATTGGTAGGTCTGGTGGTCTAGTCTCATTATTCCCAGAAGAACCATACGTATTTTCTATTTATGTGCCTAATTGAAGTTGTTGAGTGTGAGTCAAAGCTTCATGGTCGTTATAAATAGCTATCTTTAAGATACTAGAAGCAGCATCAGCGACATTAGAGCTATCACTTGCTGGAACTCTCAGTCCATCTAATATTTTATCGACTTGACCATCTGTTAATACAGCACCATTATCGATTAGAAATGAAACAATTTCAAAAGCACTCCCACCACCTGTACCATAACCCTCAATAAGTATTTCATCAATTAGATCATCATCAATTGTCTCCACTGATTCTGAAGGAGGGCTAGGTTCTGCCTGGTGTGTTGGTCTATCAGTCGCCTGTTCGACGCTACCAGCTAGAACTTCCACTGCTTTCATCCAAGGTTCTACTCGAACTTGTAAAGAGGGATCTAATTGTCTTGAGTGAAATAAAAGACCTGCATTCACAATAGAGTAAGTAGCAATAGCTATATCGTCAGGCAAAGCGTCAGCGTTAAAAGACGGCCTACAAGCTACTATCAATTCATCTAATTGGTTACTTGTAAATAGTTCACCATCTCTTAGTAGGGATAATACGTCTTGAAATGATCCAGTTGTGAACCCTTGTGTGAGTATATTATCGATCTGGCTATCTTGAATTTTTGGCATTTCAATCTCCTTTTAATGCAGTTATTGCGCGATTAAACCGTTTCTGTACATTCTACACTAATGCTTATATAGTGCGCAAATATCTGATTGCGATATTCTAGACATTGTTAATTTCGCTCCTAGAGCATACAATAGAGAGATGCAAGCCCCTATAAATCCAAAAAAAAATGATGGGGAATACCCCCACGTTGACTATGCGTTAGCGCGACGACGGATATTGCGAGATTTTCGACGTGGGATTTTAACTACATTAGATGTTTGCGATGCTCACCCTGAATTAATAAGGGTAGCCACTAATCACCCATCGCCAACCGATAGGGATTGCCCAATATGTGCGGATAAAGATACGCAGAACTATTTGGTGGAAGTTAGCTATTTATACGGCACAAAACTTGGTAAGGGAAGCGGTAGACCAGTAACAGAATACAATCAACTTGAAATTGCAGATAAAGCAGGAAAATCTTTCCAACGCTACCTTGTAGAAGTATGTATATCGTGTAAATGGAACTTCTTAGTTAGACGTGAAGATCATAACTAAATTCCACCAAAATCTTGTTGCGTACGCAGGTATTCTATGCGGGCAACCATTAGTAAAGATTCTAAGTGCGGATTATCAATAATTGCTACTGGAATCTCTTCTTCAATTCTCTCCAGTATATCAATAACTATTTCTCTTGAATCTAGATGACTATAACCCATTCTTAATATTAAATCGAAGTCCTCAATTTTGTATGCAATCGGATCATTTAAAATGTCGTGAAAATAAACCATCACCTCTATTGCTTGTTCATGCTCCATGCAATCTTCTAGATAATGTATAAACCCATTGTGTTGGTGTGGGTGCTCAAATGTATCTTTTATGTAAGTAGTAAAGTTTTCTCTCACAGTATTTCTCGCATACATCATATTTAAATGCCTGTTTTTAAATTCGTTGTGGTCTTGATTATAAAACAGATACATTGGGTTTCTGATTTGATCTATATATGCTTTATGGTGTAAATAGTTTTCGAAGATCTGATCAATCAAAATATTGATCTCTTTTATATCATGTTCACTTCTATTTAAATCTTCTTCAAACTTAAGTAAAACACATAGGGCGTATGTGCCGCCTTTAAATTCCCAAATTTTAGTATCGGGATCGCTTAGTATTCGAGCTATATTCAGAAGAGTGGAATATTCTTTATCTTGAAAGATTCCATCAAAATATCGGTAAAGCTCATCAGGTTCAGCCGATGTATATACAGGTGTAGTATATATATCAAATCCATTTGAGCGCATACATGACTTTAGCATTTAGGCTATATATATAACAAAACCAATATCTCTATTGTTTATGGTCTTTCAAACTAGACTCTGGTTATGGTTTCAAAACAAAAATCACCATCGGGACTGTTCAAAGAACTATCTAACCGTAAGGCGCTAAATGGCGATGTACCTATAGTTGTATTGACAGCATATGATGCTCCAACAACCAGATTTGCGCATGATGCTGACATAATTTTAGTGGGCGATAGTGCAGCAATGGTTGTAATGGGTTATGAATCAACCATGTCAATTACACATAACGAAATGTTGATGTTGGTAAAATCTGTTTCTCGCACCAACGAAAAAAGTGATAATAAAAAACCAATAATTGCAGATATGGTGTGGGGCAGCTATCACGTATCTATTGAGAAAACTATTGAGTCAGCAATTGAACTAATACATGCTGGTGCTCACGCAGTAAAAGTTGAAGGTGGTAAAAAACGCGTTGAAGTAATTAAAGCTTTGGTTAATGCAGAAATTCCTGTAGTTGGTCATATTGGTTTAACCCCACAAAGTATTTTATCTCTTGGAAAATATAGTGTTTGCGGTAAAGATTTTAATGATGCTCAATCTGTTTTGGCCGATGCACATAGTGTTGTTGACGCTGGTGTTTCAATGTTGGTTGTTGAATGTGTACCCGATGGTCTAAGTCGAACAATCACAGAAGAGCTAAATGTTCCGGTAATAGGTATTGGAGCAGGTCGCCACGTTGATGGCCAAGTTTTGGTGATACATGATCTATTAGGTATCAAAGATGGTTCTAAGGATCCGACAAAATTCGTCCGAGAGTACGCCCAAGTTGAGAATATTGCAAAAGATGCAGTTACCAACTTTATGCAAGATGTTAAAAGCGGAGCATTTCCTACAAGCAAAGAGACCTATCATATGTCTGATGATTTAGACAAATATCTAAAATCGGCAAAAGCTGGGCTAGTTCAAGAAATATCTAAGCAAGATTCAACCCTTAGTGAATAGGTTCAACCTCTCGCTTAAATAAAATAAATTAAAAGCCAAATTAACTTGCGAATTTTACTTCGTAGTATTAATATTTAGATTATCTAAGTATTAGAAATGTGAAGTATTTTATGGGTATCAAAAAGCAAACGCTGAATAATGAGCTTGAAGATGAAATTGTAACAACAATTTTTAAATTTATGGCTCTAATTCGGGGTAAGAAAACTGACTCGTCAGCCAGCGAACTAACTTTGGCACAATTGCATTGTGTTATTGCTATTAACGACACTTCACCTTCAATGGCAGAAATTGCGAATGAACTTGAATTATCGATGCCAACAATAACGGTAACAATAGACAAGCTTGTAAAGCTAAATTATGTAGTGCGAAAGACTGATCCGAGCGATAGGCGTGTTGTAAGAGTTACACTTACAACGCAAGGCAAAAAAATAACACAAAAAATGCGAGATCAAAAAGCTGAAATTATTAAGAGTGCAATTTCAAAATTGTCAGTTTCAGATCGTAAAAAGACTCGCGAAGTAATGGTTTCATTGCTTGGCGCTTTAGAGGAAAAATAGAAATATGAATGAACATTTAAACAGTAGAACTAAGTCAATCTTATTGGTGCTTGTGTTAAGTTTGGCGCTTGCAATTATTGTTCTAGACACAACATTGCTCAATGTTTCACTTGGCGCAATTATTAAAGATTTTGATACAAATATTCAAAGTATTCAATGGGTTATCACAGCTTATGCCTTAACACTTACAGCGTTTACAATTCTTGGAGGACGCCTCGGAGATATTTTTGGTCGTCGCAAAATGTTCGTACTAGGCGCGATTATTTTTGCAATAGGATCATTCATAACATCAATTTCACAAAATATTCCGACAATGATTATTGGCGAATCGATAATAGAAGGTCTTGGTGCTGCACTAATGATGCCGGCAACATTGTCAATTTTGATCACGAGTTTTCACGGGCGCTCGCGAGCTATGGCTATGGGTATGTGGGGTGGGGTTGCGGGTGCTGCATCTGCACTTGGACCAGTATTAGGTGGGTATCTAACAACTCACCATTCATGGAGATGGGGGTTTCGAATCAACCTTGTTGTTGCTCTAATTCTTGTATGTTCATCAGTGATAATTAAAGAAAGCAAAGACCAAAGAATCAAACATAATTTAGACTGGGTAGGAATAGCCCTATCGTCATTAGGACTATTATCTTTTGTGTATGGAACTATTGAAGCATCGACTTATGGTTGGTTCACGAGAACACGCGAGGTACGTCTTGGTTCGACTTTAATAGAAATGCCATTTGGACTTTCTTTTGTCCCTTACACAATGTTATTGGGTGTAATTTTACTAAGTGTATTTGTGTGGTGGGAGGTGCGTCTAGAAAAAATCGAAGGACGTACTCCATTAGTCTCAATAAAACTGTTTGAAAATAAAGTCTTTAGTTCTGGAATTACAGTAATGGCGATTTTTGCACTTGGTCAATCAGGTCTAATCTTTGCACTTCCTGTATTTTTTCAGTCAGTTCGAGGATTCACCGCCTTAAAAACTGGAATCGCCTTGATTCCTATGTCGCTAATGATTTTATTTATCGCGCCACTAGGTGGGTACCTCTCGAGCAAAATTCGTCCTCGTCTTTTAACTCAAATAGGAATGGTTATCCAATTTATTGGATTATTGATCTTGCGAGACACATTTTCGGTCACCGCAAAATCTGACGATTTTGTCATTGCCTTATTAGTTATTGGTTTAGGGATGGGATTTGTATTTTCGCAAATAACAAACCTCACGCTTTCTACTATTAAACCAAAAGAAGCTGGTGAGGCTGCGGGTGTTAACAGTACAATGCGCCAATTAGGTGCAACTTTTGGTTCAGCAGCAATAGGTTCTATCTTACTAACAGTATTATCTTCTAGTGTGACATCAGGTATTTTAAATAGTTCAAAAATACCAAAGGCTTTAAAACCACAAATCGTTTTGGCTGCAAAACAACAAGCTTCAGGTATTGAGTTTGGTGGGATAAAGAATCTTGGTGCTAAAATCCCAAAATCCGTTGCAAATGAAATCATAAATGTTACACATCAAGCTACTGTTAGCGGAAATAAGGCTGCGATATTAGCTAGCGCAATTGTGTGTATTTTTGGCTTCGGTGTTTCTTTCATATTGCCCAATATGAAGAAAATAACAGACTCAGAGCCTATGCATGAGAAAGAAAAAGAAATAGCCTAACTACTGTTTTGTACCAATTTTCTAGTTGTGTTAATGTGGCTCTATATTAATAGTATTCACTTAGGGTGAATGGGGGAGTTCTTTGATGATTAAAGGTAATGTTGTTGTAGGTACTTTTGGCGAAAAAAGTAGTCCCAAAATTGATCCTAACGGTCGGTCATTCAGACTTAGACTTAGACCAGGCGCGTCAGTAGTTACACAACTGCACCGAGTTAGCATTGTTAGATTAAATATAACTCAAGATGAAAGAAAACAAATTGCTAATTGGTTAATTGCCCTAGATCTATTAAGTGGACAATTATATAAAGGAAAGTTCGGGTTAGATAAAGAATTACACCCCATATTCCTTGAATATTTAGAAGATCTTGATAATCGAAATGATCCAGCATTGGAACGTAAAACTAAGGATACTTATTTGAATCTAGCTAAAGAAATTGTTGATATATATAGGGAACAGCACCCTGACAAGCCAATTTCACCCATCGTGCGCTTAGGTGGAGTATCTAAACTAGTTAGGCTATTAAAATCAAGTCAAGAAATCGCAGATTTCTTAGTACAACACCCAGAAATTGAGGGTCCTACTTCTTTATTGGATCTCGATGACAGAATGAAACTACTTGTTGGCCTTGAGGTTGTTGATAGATGCGTTGAACGAATACTATTCTTTGAAGGGTTGGCAGAGTATCAGCTTGGACTG
This sequence comes from Acidimicrobiia bacterium, assembly GCA_018057765.1. Lineage (NCBI taxonomy): Bacteria > Bacillati > Actinomycetota > Acidimicrobiia > Acidimicrobiia bacterium. The sequence continues at coordinate 26,596 of JAGPDB010000017.1, read as the reverse complement.
GGTGTTGGAGATGATTGCCAATCTAGGCCACATACCCCTGCACCACCCACCTTGCACATAGTTTAATATTAATTCTGAAGATAGATCATACATAAGCGTTTTGTTGTTATTTGTCTTTATTGTCGGTTTATATTAGAATGGAATATAGCATTTCTCTTAATTCAAGGATGAAAATTTAAATGACTGATACACCAGGACAAAATAGGCCAGTAGCTAGTTTGGCTGATGCACGAGAAGCTAGAAAAATTGCGGAACAATACGCTGTAAATCTAGTAACTTTTAGGCATGCTATAATTAACCCCAATCCTGATGTTTCGGACGAATGGATTCAAGACATGAACTCAATTGAGGCTGCAGATGCTGAAGCAGTCAAAGTTTGGTTACAAAGATTTATACAACTCTCAAATAAGTATCTTAAAAATGACAGTAAAACTAGGTTCAGGGAATTATTGTCTCGCTATAAACTACCAGAAGGGCACAACGGAGATTTATGGTATTCATATATAAGAGGATTGATTGATGATCCAAATGAAAACTATTCAACATATTTCGAATTAAGCCCAGATCAACTTAATAAAATCTTAGATAGATATGAGGATAATGAGGCTATAGAAACCCTTTATGCTAAAAGTGCAGTTATAAGTGCATTACTAACAGGTCAAAAAAAATCAAAAGTAGAATTAATTGCATTCCAAAATTTGCCAGTAGCTATGCAATTAGGAGTTGTTCGAGGACTATTCGATATATATTTAAATATAGAGATAAAAAAACTTACAAAGGATAGAGAGGAATTGCCAAAAATTGGACCAGGCTTGAGTGGTCTAGATGGTATTGAAACTGCAACTGCTATACCGGGTGGCAGTGATCTTGGAGCCAAAGACAATTTCCCTGGGCTTAGGCTTGTTCTACCACCACAATAGCTTCAACTAGCGTTATATAAGCAGTTCCGCCTAGAATAACCTATCCACAAACCTGTTCGTTTACCATAATTTATAACATTCGTTTTAAATTGAGTATTCGAGCTCGATACTTTCAGATAAAGTACGATCCATAGGAGAAAAATGAGACCATACGAAGTAATGGTGATTTTCGAAGGCGAACAAGAAGAAGCCAACGTTAAAACATCAACAAAAGAACTTACTGATTTAGTTGCCGGTTCTGGTGCAACAATCGGAAATGTAGATCACTGGGGAAAACGCAAATTTGCCTATCCTATCAATAAAAAAAATGAAGGATACTACGTAGTTTTTCAAACTATGGCAGAACCCGAAATCATGGCAGAACTTGGACGTCAATTAACATTGGCAACTAACGTCGTGCGTCATATAGTCCTACGAATTCCGCAAGAAGTATTTGTTTCATAGTTTTTGACAGTGTGTAAGTACTTTTGTGCTTGTCACACCCACCTGCTAAACATATAGATAACAAATATAAACACACGAAAGGTAGTCAAAATGGCAAACTCAAACTCAATAACAATTGTAGGAAACATAACTTCTGACCCGGAATTACGATTCACACCATCAGGTGCAGCAAACACAAAATTCGGTGTTGCTGTAAACCGTAAATGGAAAGATCGTAGCGACCAATGGCAAGAACAAGTAAGTTTTTTTAACGTCGTACTTTGGCAAGAACAAGCAGAAAATGCAAGCACTTCTTTAACTAAAGGTGCTCGCGTTATCGTTACTGGCCGTTTAGAACAACGTTCATACGAAGATAAAGAAGGTGTAAAGAAATCAGTAGTAGAAATTATTGCTGACGAAGTTGGTCCATCATTGCGATGGGCTTCAGCAAGCGTTGCTAAGAATGAAAGAAAAGAAGGTGCCTACCAAGGTGGCGGACAACAAGATTCATCGCCTCAGGCACAAGCACAAGTAACCGTACCAAATTATGACGAATTCGGTGACGAACCGTTCTAAAGAAATTAATAGTTAGGGTCTGCATCTCGGCGAGCTTTGCTTGCAAGGTCTGACCCTCCCTAGTAAATACTGGGATATATATAGGAGAAAAATGGGAAACCAAAATAAAAGAAGAGCACCAGAAAACGACGCTCGTAAATTCCGTAAGAAAAGTTCAATTCTGAACCAAGAAGGCATTACTTACATTGATTATAAAGATGTTAACTTGCTTCGCAAATTCATGTCAGAGCGCGCAAAAATTCGCCAACGTCTAGTTACAGGTAATTCTCAAAAACAACAACGTGAAGTCGCAAAAGCTATTCGTATTGCAAGAGAAATGGCATTATTGCCGTTTACTGTTCGCCAAGTTACATCAAAAACTAAAAAACGTCGCGACGGTGACGATGAAGGCGAATTAAGACTTGAAGGCGACGATGGTCCAAAAATTAAAAAATATGGCGACCGACCTGATCGTGGTGCTCGAGGAGACAAAAATTCTTCAAGTTCAGAACGTGCTCCAAAGAAAATTGAAGCAACCCCTGATACTAAAGAAGCTCCTAGCGAAGTAACGCAAGAAATAGCTAGTGAAGCACCAGTTCCTGTAGCTGTAGGTGCAAGTACTGAAGCAATAACTGAGGAGGCATAAAAATGAAAGTTATTTTACGTAAAGACGTAAAAGGCCGTGGCCGCACTGGAGATATCGTAGAAGTCGCACATGGCTATGCCAGAAACTTCTTAATACCTCAAGGAATAGCAACACTTGCAACAGATGGCGCTTTAGATCAAGCAAAATCAATGCAGCGTGCTCGTGCACACCGTCTAGAGAAAGAAAAAATTGGGGCGCAAGCAACAGCAGATATACTAAATATTGCAAAAGTAGAGATCAAAGCCAATTCTGGCGAAGAGGGAAAGCTTTTTGGCTCTGTGACAACAGCAGATGTTGCTAAAGCAATCACTGAAGCAACAAGTATAGAGATTGATCGACGAGACTTAACTCTTGATGCTCAAATTCGTTCACTCGGAACATATATTGCAACAGTTGACTTACACCCAGAAGTGAAAGCAACCATAAATATAGAAGTAGTTTCTGTATAAATTATGTTTAATAGTGTAGATCTCTGTAGCCTAAGTAATTAGTTATGGATTTCTACGCTCAAACAATGGTCGAATTAATCGCCGCACTTGGTGGGGCAATGGTGTTCGGGAATCTTTTAGCAGTGATTAAACGAAAACGCGATAAAAAGATTGCACAAGAGTCTTTGAAGACAAACCCTCGGGCAACAAAACAAACGACATCTACTTTGGTAAAAAACCAGGTATCGCAAGGAAAAGCAACACTTGCAATAGCTCCACTATATCGCTCAATAATATATATAGTTATTGGTCTTTTTGTTCTTTCTTGGGCAGTCGTAACACTGGTCGTTTCTTAATTTTATCAAAACCTAAATCAAAAGCACCAGAAACCTTATGAACGATTTTCTCACTAGGATCATAGTAATCAATTAAAGCTTTTGTTTTAATATCAAACTTAACAGCGATCATACGAATACAATATGCGAAAATAATCGCACACCATGCACATAAATCGAATTCTAATTTAAGCAGCCGCGACATTATTAAATATAAACCTACGCTAAAAAAAGATGCAACTCCAAACATCCTGCCTGGAATTAAATTTTTGCGTTTTCTGCCCATTACAATATCGCGCAGAAGTCGACCTCCAACACCATTAATAAACCCAACAATGATTGCAGAAAAAATGCTTAAACCCAAACCTATAGATTTTTGTGTTCCATAAACCGAATTAATACCAATACCCAAGGCTTCCACGTTAATAATCAACAAACCAATAGGACGTGTTTTTAAAACGCTGCGTGCTAAAAATACAACAATAATTGCAACTAGCAAAACAGCGCTATAACGCCAATTAGTGATAGCCGATGGTTTTTTATCCAAAAAGATAGAGTCACGAATGATACCTCCACCAGCACCTGAAATTATGGTGATAATTGCAACACCAACAGGATCGTAGCCTTTTTTTAGTGCAATCAGTGAGCCAGTAATAGCAAACAAAAAAACAGCAATTAAATCATATAGTATAGGGAGAGCAAAATTATCAGTGATAGGAAATAGTATATCGACCTTTAGTCAATAATTGGTACTAATAATTGGTATATATGAAATATTCACTAAATGCGTTTAAGATATAGAAATGTTAGATGAACAAAAAGTAAAACAGATATGGGAAACCAAAATAAAAGAAACTTTTGAAGAATATATTAGAACCCCGAATGTTTCCCCAGCATTTAATCATAATTGGAAACGAGATGGCCATATGCAAAAAGTTGTTGAACTATACGAAACGTGGGCAAAAAAAAATACTCCAGAAAATGCAACAGTCTTTATACAAAATATTGAAGAAAAAACACCACTTCTTGTTATAAATATTCCAGCGCGTGAGGTAAATAATTCTGATACTATCTTGCTTTATGGACATCTAGATAAACAGCCTGAAATGGTGGGTTGGAATGATGGAATCGATCCATGGTCACCAACATATCAGGGGGATCGTCTCTATGGTAGAGGCTCAGCAGATGATGGTTACGCAATGTTTAGTGCCGTTTTAGCTATTAATGATATAGAAGAACAAAAGCTTGCGCATCCTCGTTATCTGATAATAATTGAAGCATCCGAAGAAAGCGGTTCACCTGATCTGCCTTTTCATCTAGAACAACTGTCATCAAATTTATTGTCTCATTCATGTAAAGAATTAGAAGAAGTATCAATGGTGATATGTTTAGATTCAGGTGCGCTCACCTATGAACATTTATGGATCACAAATTCATTGCGCGGATTGATAGAAATACATTTAACAATTAGAATCTTAAAACAAGGTACGCATTCAGGAGGTGCTGGTGGAATAGTGCCGTCAACTACTCATGTATTAAGAGCATTATTGGATCGGATTGCAAAATCGCCTTCGGGAGAAATACTTCTAGAAGAACTAAATGTTGAAATTCCAAAAAATATTATTGAAGCTGCAGAAAACGTTGCATTAATTTTAGGAGAAAATAATCCACATGGTTTACCATTTGCAGAAAACGTTGAACCTTTAGATAAGAAAGTTTCAGATCAACTAATTGCTAATACGTACAAACCGGCATTAGAAATAATTGCAATTGAAGGAATACCTAAAATTGAAAATGCAGGAAATGTATTATTGCCAGAAGTTAAAGTCGGTCTAAGTTTTAGGTTGCCACCAGGTGTGAAGCCAGAGATTGCAATAGCTGCTATTGCAGAAGAACTTAATAGAGATACACCCTACAATGCTCAGATATCATTAAAAATCGAATCATTAGCTAGTGGTTGGGCAGCTCCAATTCAAAAAGAATGGCTTACTAAAGCTTTAAATGAAACATCAATGAAACATTTTGGAAAACCTGCACAATACATGGGCGAAGGTGGAACAATACCATTCATGTTTATGCTTGGTGAAAAATATCGTGATGCTCAATTTATGGTTACTGGATTATTAGGTCCAGAATCAAATGCACATGGACCAAATGAATTTCTACATTTGCCAACATTTTTTAAATTGACAGCATGTGTAGCAGACGTACTAAGTTCCTATCAGTAACTCTTTTAGTTCTTCCAATAGGACTAATTAAACATTTCTGCGAATGGTACAATGCTATTATGAATAATTCGTACTGTTTTACAAAGGACACACTTACAAGAAAGCCTACAAAAAGCGGTGATTTAGACGGCCTATTATTTGCAGCTAAGGACCTGATCTCCATAAAGAATCACATTAGTTCTTTTGGTAGCCGAAGATGGAGAGAAACACACCAAGCTGCGGATCATGATTCGTCTATCTTGACTAATTTACTAAATGCAGGTGCAGAGTTATTCGGAATAACCAAAATGGACCAGTTAGCTTATTCAATAATTGGAAATATAGGAGAAGACGAAGCGCCGATAAATATAAATTACCCTAAAAGATTTTGCGGGGGATCTTCATCTGGTAGTGCATCCGCAGTTGCAAGTGGCATCGTTGATTTTGCTATAGGATCAGATACGGGAGGAAGTATCCGTGTGCCTGCAGCAGCATGTGGAATATATGGGCTTCGGACAAGCTTTGATTGCCTCCCGACTGATGGGGTCATTGAGTTAGCTAAAAGTGCAGATGTTTTGGGGTTCTTTGCGAATAAACCCGAAATCTTAAGCAGGCTAATGTCGATTTTTACAGTTGGCAATAGTAAAAGTACTATTTTTAAACGGCTACTACTTCCTCAGAATATACATAATTTAACAAGTTTTGGGGTAGAAGCAATAGGAAATTATGCCCATGTTATTGCAAAGAATAAAGATTTGATTATCGAAACATTCGATGAAAGTAAATTCGTATCTAATAAAGTCAGAGAATTGTTTGCACGTACACAAAGTAGGGAAATATGGCGAGCTCATGGTATATGGGCAAAAGAGAATTTGTCTTATCTAGCAAAAGAAGTACAAGATAGATTTGCAATATGTGAAGAATTATCAATGGATTCTCAAGAGATAATTGAAAGTGATTTGCAAGATAAAGATGATTACAATAAAAAACTCAAAGAATTTATTGGATACGATGGAGTAATGTGCCTACCTATACTCGGAATAGAAGGACCAAATAGGAGTATGACTGATGAAGAATTACTTAATTTTCGTTCAAAAACATTTATTCTCGCTGCTCCCTCTAGTTTGTCTGGCTTGCCTCAGATCTCTGCACCGGTACCAGAATTTAGTACAAATATTGGCCTAATAGGACCTAAAGGTAGTGACTTAGCTTTGGTTGATCTCGTCTCAAATGAGACTTCATAGGAGATCTATATACTGGAATTCAGTGGTTTATATACTTAATTGGAATAGCTTTTATAAATATTTGTTATAAACTAATATAACAAATATTTATAAGTAGGGAAGTATGTCAAATAAGGTATTAGAAAAAACATTAAAAAATGTGGACAAAGAAGATATGAACCCTGGATGGGCAAGTGGTCAATCTACTGCCGTTGGCTCTATGTCAATTCAAGATCAGGCTTTCAACAATTCAGGTACTACAGCAATTTCTGGCTCAGGAACTATGACAGTCGGTGGATCAGCTAGAGCGGCAATGGTTCTATTTGCAATAATCGTTGCGACTGGAACATGGGCATGGGTTTCAATACCTGAAGATAAATTTACCTTAGCCTTGTTTGGTGGAATATTCGTTGGATTAGCATTTGGTTTAATAACCACATTTAAACCAAAATATGCTCGTGTCACAGCACCATTGTATGCAGTTGCTGAAGGCGTAGCCCTTGGCGCAATTTCAAAAGTTTTCGAATATGCATATAACGGCATAGTTGTTCAAGCAATATTGGCAACGGGTTCAATAGTGTTTGTTATGTATACGCTCTATGCAACTGGAGTAATTAAAGTAACTCAAAAATTTCGTAAAATCGTTATTGGTGCAACTATGGGTGTATTCGTATTTTATATGTTGAACCTAGTTTTAGGACTTGTAGGGGTGGACTTACCATTAATCGGTGATACTGGTCTTTTGGGTATTGTGTTTTCCTTGGTTGTGATTGTAATTGCAGCTTCGAACTTGGCTTTGGATTTTGATTTTATTGAACGTGGAGCACAAGCTGGTTTGCCTAAATATATGAACTGGGCTGCTGGATATGGACTCGCAGTTACTGTAGTTTGGATCTATTTAGAGGTACTTCGTTTGCTATCTAAAATCCGCAACTAGTTAGAGCATTTTTTGCTATAAATTATTGAAATACATATGTATAGATTTTCAAACTAAATAAGTTTATTAGACCAAAGTTTACTAGCTAGTGTTGAAAGGCCTAATAGTATTAGTCCTACAAAAACAAAGGTTCCTTCGTAGCTCACTTCTACTTTATTGCCTCTTAATGATCCTATTGTTTTCTTATATGCGTCTTTGAGCGAATCCGCACCACTTGCTTTGTAATACTCGCCACCTGTAGCTTGCGCTATAGACTTCATGTCGTCTTGAGACTCTTGAGCTATTGTGCCAAAAGACGTCTTACCTCCAACCTTTGGAATCATGGCTATTGTGTATATTGCAGAATTTGAATCCTTTGCGTACTCTTTAGCATCAGAAAGTGCCAAGCCATCTGTTGTGTCACCATCGGTTAATAAGACTATCGTACTTGTCTTTTTAGCTCCTGCATTTTTAACACTTAAATCTGTAGTTTTGCCTGAAGCCAATAAAACATTCTCTGCAAGTTCAACTGCTTGTATCGAAGCATCGCCTACAGCAGTTCCACCCTCATAGTCGGCCCTATCAATTACTTTCAACACTTCGTCTTTATCTCGTGTTGCTCTAATTGCTATATTTACTTCTGAGCTAAATGTAATTACGCTCATTAAAGGTTCACCAGAGATTGTACCCACAAAATCCTTGATGGAATTTTTTGCTGCTTGTAATCTCGTTGGCTTAATATCAGATTCTTGCATAGAGTTACTAACATCTAGAACAATAACTATATGGTTTTGCTTTAATGTTGCTTCCCGTTTTATTTTAGGTCCACTAACACCTATGATTAAAACTAATATTCCAACAATGAAAGAAATAGTTGGGATGATTTTCTTTAATTGTGTCTGTCTGCTACCTGAAACAATTGAATCAAAAATATCAGCATTTGCGTATTTAATAGCAACTTGGCGATTTCTAAGTCGCATTAATAAAAAGACAACAATTAATACTATGGGGATTATTATTAGCCACAAGTATATTGGATCTGTAAATTTCATTATTTCCCCATTTGGTTTAGTTGCTTGTAGAAAGCAAAAGCACGCACAAAATCTTTTTCAAAATCATCGTGTGTATCGGTCTCTATATGTGTGATATTAGAACTATTTAAAGAATCTATTAGTTTGCTATTTTTTATTTCGCAGATCTCTTTATATTTATTCCTAATTTTTATAGAAGATGTATCAACAGAAGTAACTCTACCTGTATCTGGATTTATAAAGTCAACTATTCCTGCATTAACTAGTTCTAAATCTCTTTTGTCGCTATTTTGAATTAGGACAACATGGTGTTTCGTATTTAAATACTGCAATAAACTTAATTCCTCTTTTAGCTGGCTAGGTTTAGAGATACTCATTGGTGAGATAACAATAATTGTACTTCTCCTAACCGCAAGTGCGCCTATCTTTTTTAGCAATGTAGATAAGTCGGACTGTGAATCATCTTTAGTTCTATCTCTGGCATCGAATGACTGGTATTGTTCAAGCATCCTATAAACCAGATTAGAGTTTGATTCTGGTTTAAAGATAACGCTACCATCTTTATCTCCCAAAATAAAGCCAACTCTATTTCCTTGAGATTTAAGGATGATCATTGCAGATAGCAATGCCGAATATAAACCAAGTTCACATTTTTTTATTCGACCAGTTCCATAATGTGTTGAAGGAGCTAAATTCAAAACTATCCAGGAAGTCATTTCTTTTTCTGCTTCTTGGTCACGAACATAAAGTTCTTGTGTTCTTGCTGTAATTGTCCAATCAATTCTTCGAACATCATCACCAGGGAAATATTTTCTTGCTTCACTAGGCTCCATACCGGAGCCAGGCATTATATTTTTATAGATACCGTGTGCTAGCCCATCTAATTTTTTCCTTATAGTTAAATCAATATACGAAATAATTTGTCGCGGATTCTCTCCCGCGAAAAGTGGATTCGCATGATTACACTTAGGCATTAGAAACCTTTTTATGCCTGTGGGTTTACAGGTGGTGCTACAGGAGCGGCTGGTACTGTAGGTGTAGCAACAGGTGGAGCTACTGGAGGAGCAGAGATAGTGTGCGAAACGTTAGGAATGCTAGATAGGTCAAACTGTGACATTGCTGGCATCGGTACACTCTCTACTACTTGTTCAACAAAAGCATCAACATGATATCCAGATGCTATTGCTTCATATGAAAGCAATACTCTGTGACGTAGAACATCTGGTGCTAATTCTTTAATATCTTCTGGCAATACATAATTCCTACCATTTGAAACAGCACGTGCACGCGCACACTTAACAAGTGCTAGTGAGGCACGTGGGCTAACGCCAACATGTAATAAAGAAGCGAATCGACCTTGGCGAGTCTGTGAAATAAGTGCCACTATGTATTCAACAATTATATGATCTACATATATAGTATTTGTTTGTTTTTGTAATTCAATAATATCCTCTAGAGTAAAGATCTGATTTACCGTCGGAACACTAATACTCATTCTACGAATTATTTCAGATTCCTCTGCAGGATTTGGATAATCCAAAACAAGTTTTGTCATGAACCTATCTCTTTGTGCTTCAGGCAATGGGTAAACACCCTCAGATTCAATAGGGTTCTGAGTAGCAATTACAGAGAAAGGTGAAGGCATCTCAAATCGACTTTTGTGAATGGTAATTTGGCCTTCAGCCATAACTTCTAACATTGCCGATTGAACTTTTGCAGGTGCACGGTTTATCTCGTCTGCTAAAACAAGGTTTGCCACAATAGGTCCAAGTTCAACATCAAATGCTTCTGAAGATTGATGGTAAATACGTGTACCAACAATATCTGAAGGGAGTAAATCTGGCGTGAACTGAATACGCTTAAATGTTCCACCGATACATTTTGCTAAAGTCTCAACAGTTAAAGTTTTGGCTAGACCAGGAGAGCTCTCGACGATGCAATGTCCTCCGGCTAATAAAACTATCACTAGTTTTCTTACAAAATCATCTTGTCCTACTATGACTTTTTTAATTTCGAAAACAAGATTCTCAATTTTTTCTGCTGCTGTAGTTGTATCCATAGTATAATATCGTAGTCTAGTATCGATACTTTAGATTCTTTATTAAGGTTTCGATATCTAAAGACGAAAACCAAGGCAAATTATGAAAATATATAAAGTAGCATTTCTTCTTATCATTATTTTAGGTATTTCGGGATGTGGAAAAATAAGTAGTAATGAAACTGTTAGTGACGCAAAAATTAAATCAATTGAAAAATATCGAAATAATGCTAATAATACTTGTGCAAAAGCAGCATTTTCAACAGCTCTAAGTGAACTTACAAATGATCAATTTAAGCTACTAAATGATTCACTAACAAAGCAAAAAGCACCAAAAGAACTAGAATTAGTTCATAATCAGTTGATTAAAGAGCTCAAAGGTGCAGATAATAAATCTATTATAGCTATTGTTAGCAAATATGCAGAGAAATTACATCTAGACAAATGTTTGCGTTCAAGCAAAGTGAATATTCCTGAAGCTCCTCAAAATCCAAGTCCTTCAACTCCGCCTCCATCTAGTGGAAGCGGTGGCGGAGGCGGAGGTGGAAATAAAGGTTCTATTCCACCTGGCGGCGGGATCGATGACGATTCGCCAACATTAATAAACGGATTCACTGTGACAAAAGACAGAGATGTTTGGAGAAGCTATTTTAAGAGAATCAATTCATCGTGTACATCATTAAGAATGGCTAAAGAAGCACTAATTCAAGATTTGACAACTATTAGTGGTGGTGCAATTGTGAATGGCTCTTCTCTTTCTGTTCTTTATAGTGATGCATATGATATGACTAACACTTTGGAAACATTGCAATTTGATATAGATTCTGATTATGGTCAATCTCCTCCCGATACTTTTGAATCCAGTAAGAGTAATGCTATTTCAGAAATCAAAAAAATCAAAAAAATCATTGATGCATCTATATTAACAATAGAATCTGAATCAAATAAACCTTCACCTGATTCTACAAAAATGATTGTATCTGCAAATAAAGCACTTGCGGAGCTTCAAACATTACAACCGGTTTTAGCAACCTTAGGTTTGACTGGCTGTCCATAATTTTATAGTTTTCTCATAAATATAATTAAAATCAAAAATGATGGTATATAACTTCTCTATATGTCTAGAATGTAGTCATGACTGGAAAATTAGCCCCCGTATGGTTTCATGTAACAGATCTAGAGGTAATAAAAGGCGAAGGGGTATTTGTTTATACGCCTAATGGTGATAAATATTTAGATTGTACATCTGGAATTGCTGTAACATCAACGGGGCATTGCCATCCGCATGTGGTTAAAGCTATACAAAAACAAGCAGGTGAATTTATTCATTCTCAAGTGAATTGTTATTCCCATAATTTGTTACAACCACTTGCTGATGAGTTGGAAAAAATAACTCCCAAGGGTATCGATACCTTTTTTTATGCTAATTCTGGGGCAGAGGCAACTGAGGCTGCAGTTAAATTAGCCAAACAATCTACTGGAAAACCAAATATTATTGTTTTTAATGGTTCGTTTCATGGGCGCACTCATATGACTATGGCAATGACTACTTCCAAGACAGGTTATAGGGCTGGTTATTCACCATTACCAAGTGGAATATATGTAACTCCGTTTCCGAAATCTGTTGGAAGCAAGAAAGAACGCGAAGACGAGATTGATGCCTGTCTAGATCAGCTTAAATATATCTTGCTGTCACAAAGCGCTCCTAGCGAAACAGCAGCGATAATCATGGAGCCCGAGCAAGGTGAAGGTGGTTACATTCCGGCGCCTGCTAGGTTTATGCAAGGTGTATCTAACATTGCTAAAGAAAATAATATACTCTTTGTTGCAGATGAAGTTCAATCAGGTTTTGGGCGTACTGGAGAATTTTTTGCAATGGATCACTACGACGTGATACCTGATATTTTAATTATGGCAAAGGGAATAGCAAGTGGATTTCCTTTTTCTGCAATTGGCGCAAGTGAAGAGCTGATGAAAAAATGGCCTACTGGTTCACACGGTGGTACCTATGGTGGAAATCCTATTGGCTGTGCCGCTGCCTTGGCCACAATTGAAGTCATGAACACAGAAGGGTTTATGCAAAATGTACGTGATCGTGGTGTGCAGTTAAGAAATGGGCTATCTACTCTGGCCGAGAAATATTCGATTATTGATGATGTTCGCGGCTTTGGATTAATGGTAGCTGCTGAGTTTAATGACCCGAATGGTAAACCTGATAATGTAAGATGTTCTGATGTTATAAATCATTGTATGCAAGAATCTAAGGTTTTAATGATGAATGCTGGAGTATACGGAAACATTATTAGATTCATGCCTCCTTTGATTATTAACGAAGATGAGATCAATACGGTAATAAAAGCCGTAACTAAGGCATTAGAAGCAACAAGCTAATAAATATAATATTAGTTAATAACATTAACCTAATACTCCTTTGATTTTACCACAGTGGATAATTGTGAGAAAATATACAACACTATGGTCGAATCAAAAACTATTCCTCAATATAAATCAATTTTATTCTATAAGTTTGTAAATCTTAAAGATCCTGAAATGGCTGTTCTGTGGCAAAAAGAATTGTGTAACCGACTTGGTCTTAAAGGTCGCATAATATTGAGTCCTCACGGTATTAATGGAACTTTAAATGGTGATATATATAATTTAAAAAGATATAAATCACAAATGAATGCAAGTGGATTATTCAGAGGTATACATTACAAGTGGTCAGAAAGTGACGGTGGTGAATACCCGAAGCTTAGTGTCAAGGCTCGTGATGAACTTGTAAGTTTCAAAGCGCCAGACAAAATAGAAATTGATGATGAACTTGGTGTTGTTGGTGGAGGAGAAAAACTACGACCAAAAGAATTACATGAATTTATTGAAAACAATAAAGAAGATGTTTTGTTTTTTGATGGTAGAAATCTCTATGAAAGCGAAGTTGGTAAATTTAAAGATGCTGTTGTCCCTATTGTAAATACCTCTCGAGAATTTATCGATGAAATACAAGATCCTAAATATAATGCAATCAAAGATAAAAAGATTATTACTTACTGTACCGGCGGTATAAGGTGTGAAATTTTGACTGTCTTAATGAAAAATCGTGGATTCAATAATGTATACCAATTAGATGGTGGCATCGTAACTTATGGAAAAGAGTTTGGTGATGACGGACTTTGGGAAGGGAAATGTTATGTCTTTGATGGTCGAATACTCCAACCTTTCTCCGAAAATGCAGAATTAATAAGCAAATGTAGAGAATGTGGGGTTCCAACAGATAGATACTCACATTGTTCAAACGAACCGTGCGGAGCTCAAATGATTATATGTCAAGAATGCGAAGATAAAGATGTTGAGCATTATTGTGTTGCTTGTGGGCCAAAATTCTCCGCTAAATCATTGAGTATTTAGATATTAAAACCAATAGATGTTAGAAGTAGCTACCACAAGCCAGATTTCTATACGTTTTTTGGATATACTAATAGGTCTCGGAGAGCTGCCGCGAGTTGTTAGAGTGCCGTATTCGGCCTTTTAGCAATTCGTTAAAGTAATCTGAAATGGAGAGCTGCCGCGAGTTGTTAGAGTGCCGTATTCGGCCTTTTAGCAATTCGTTAAAGTAATCTGAAATGGAGAGCTGCCAGAGCGGCCGAATGGGCTTGCCTGCTAAGCAAGTGTCTGTAGCAATATGGACCGAGGGTTCAAATCCCTCGCTCTCCGCCATTTTTCGTAATTATTGCTA
>JAGPDB010000017.1:0-12041 GCA_018057765.1 Acidimicrobiia bacterium | reverse complement strand
TAAAGTAATCTGAAATGGAGAGCTGCCAGAGCGGCCGAATGGGCTTGCCTGCTAAGCAAGTGTCTGTAGCAATATGGACCGAGGGTTCAAATCCCTCGCTCTCCGCCATTTTTCGTAATTATTGCTATGCATAAAGCAAATTTTGCGATTGTTTGGTATTTATAACTTTTTTAACTATTGGAACCTGTAAGATTATTTATAAATACTTAAGAAGGATAAGCATTGGGCAAGAATATTAATAACTCTAAAACTATATTAGTTGTTGAAGATGAAGTTTCGCTAAATAATTTATATGTCAAGTTTCTTGAAACAGAGGGATATATTGTTGAATCTGCAAAGAATGGTCAAGAGGCTTTGGAAATATTTAATGCTAGAAAACCTGATCTAATATTATTGGATTTAAGTATGCCTGTCCTTGATGGGGTCGGTTTTTTAAAAGAAGCTAATATACTAGAAGCAAGTCCTAATACTAGGGTGATCGTTTTTACTAACTCTGAGGATGACGATAGGATAGATAAAGCATTTGATCTCGGAGCGACGAGGTATTTGCTTAAAGTTATGCTCGCGCCAAAAGAGTTTTCGCGGATATTACATGGAGAATTGAACGGTAAATAATAGCTTGGAATTTAAGGTGTGATTTTGTTATCATATAAATTCTTTCCAGTCTTCAATGTTGGTCAATTCAATGAGCTTCTTCATATTTAGGGAATAGCTAAATGATCCAGTATGAATGATACCTTCTTGTTTCAATTTTTTTAATTCGACAGCAACTGTCTCACGAGTAATTCCTATCAAATTAGAAATATCAGTTTGGGTAATTCGGACATTCAGTCTCCACCAACCATCTTTATCTTCCTCACCGTACCTCTGGAGTAAGTACCTAAGGATATAGATAATCTTTTCTCTGACTCTGGATTGGCCAAGTGCTTCTATGCTTATGAGTGAACCAATATATCCCAAAGCCAATCGTTCAAAAAGTATATCTTTTACTTGGGTATTATGCTCAAGTTCACTTCGGAGTTGTTTCATTGGTATATTTAGACATTTTATTGATGTGGCGGCTTCGTAGAAATACTGGCATCCTTTATCTTTGCCGTATATACATTCTGGTGGAAATATATCACCTTCATCCATTAGTGCAACTGTTCTTGCTGTTTCGTTTGCATTGAATGTTGTTGCTTTAACTGATCCATTTAAAAGCAATAAAGCATTTCGCGGAATTTCATTTTGAAAATATATTAGCTGACCACGTTTGAATTCGCTTGTAGTACAGCTATTAAAGATTTATGTGAGAATTTGTAATGGTTCGTTCACGGCTATATTCTAATTCAGAAGATTCGAATTTTGGTTTTTAAAAATTATTAAACATATGATTGATTCAAGTCAAATAAATTTGGTGTACTGCTATCTCCTATTAATTAGTTTTATCTTTCAATTCTTATCGCTGTTCCAATTGATGTTGGAGTCTGTTTTTGTATTGTTGCTTGAGTATCTATCTTGACTGAATTTGATTTTGTTCTTGTGGGACTATTTAAAGCAAACGCACTTGTTGTAAAAATTGTAATTGTTAAAAGAATGAAGATTATTGATATAGAGATGGATTTTTTTAGATCAATAATAAAATATTTGGAAGTAGTTATATTTCTCTCTTTATATATTTGATTAATCATTTCTACTCCTTATTTCTTTATAAATCATCGGATAAGACATAAGGAATCTTTAGTGAAATTGTAAGATATCTTACAAATAGTTCATATGACCTATATATATAGTCATATTTCGTCTAGTTCGCAGAAAGCCGTAGTTATTATATTTGTATAGAAAATTCCGGGGGGATGACGATAAATATCTACAGTTTGAAATAGGAACATTCAGCATCTAGAGCCTCAAGTCCAGATCTAATCAAACCTTTCATCAAATCGCTTTGATCGTAAGAAATCTTTTTGTGGCGCAAAGTCATTTTTGAAACTACATACCGAAGCTTATATATATGTAGCTTATCTAAATAGCCATAAGGTAATTCTCTCACATCTTTATATCCATCGATTAGCATGCTTAATCTATTCTGTGGAAAAAATAGCGACCAGCAAGCAATATCTGCAATAGGATCGCCTCCGTGACATTCATCCCAATCTATTGCATAACAATTATTCTTATCATCAAGCATGATATTCCAATCAGCAAGATCATTATGAATAAGTACTGGTTGTTCGCAATCGATTAGGTCACTAGATTCAAGTAATTGCGAAATATTATTTGCCTGTTTCTGGTCTATATATTGCCCCTCAACGATAGTTTTTAAATTACTATCCAATCCAGCCAAGCAATGGTCTCTGTATGAATCATGTATTCCTATCAAAACATTTCTTTCTCCAGCTATTTTATTGTCGAAGAAACCGTAGCCATCAACGTTTATAGAGTGTATATTCGCCATAAGTGACCCTGCCGCATTAACAAGCATTTTTTCATCGTCTGGATTTTTTGCAATATGAAATTTCATATTGTCGCCAGGTATCATTTCGAATAGTATGAAATCCAAATTGTCTTGAACGCTATTACTATTACTATATTGAACAATGACTGGTTTAGCACATCGAATTTTATTATTTAGCACAAGATTAGCTGCTGTAACCTCAACATTGAAATAACCATTTTGTAGGAATTTAGGGTGGAATCTACCAATAACATTTATATTATTACTCAATTTAAATTTTCTATTTAAATTTACACTACCAATATCCAAACTTTCACTACCACTGATACTTACAGCCTTTATCTCTTTCAGCTGTTCGTTTTGATATAGAGCTCTATTTAGAATTTCGATAAGTTGATCATCGGATATAGTCTTGTATCGATCTCCGAATAATATACTTGTTTCTTGCATTGTTAAAGGTTTATCGGTTTGCCAATAAAACATGTTTGAGCGGTCAAGAGTCTTCTTGTTTATTTCCAACAATCTTTCATCTGTGATATCGTTCATATTGATTTCCCTTGATTAAAAATATAGATACAAGATGGTTTAGTGGCTTAAATAGAGAAAGCTAAGTCAACAATGATGTATTAGCGAATATGAAAAGCACCGTCTGCCGCAATAAGGTCATCTTCATCTAGCTGCCAAAGTTGCAAAGCTGCTTCAGCACCGTGGGCACCTTCACGGCTCGGCAAGTTAGAAAGACCTAACAGCTCACGTGCACGCTTTGGCAAAGTGCGAGCCAATTCAGGCGAGATAGCTAAAGGAACAGCTTCCTCGGGAGTTAGCCAACCAACTAAATAAGACAAATATAATGCTTTTCTCCAACGGTCATGAGTTTTATTTTGACCACCAGAATGAATCAAGCTACCAGTATAAACAAGGGCATCTCCGGGTTCCATAACTGCTTGAACAATCTCGGAATCTTTGGCTTCTCGACCCTTTGGCCATAAATGTGAACCAGGGACAACACGAGTTGCGCCAACTTCGGCATCATAATCGCCAATTGCTATCAGGCAAGCGAGTTGTAAATCTATATCTTCTAGTCGTGCGGCAAATGGCCAATTTAAATCATCGCGATGTAATTCTTGTACAGCTTGATCTGGCCCCAAATATATGAGCTCGCTTTGAGATAACCAATAATCGCCACAATGAGGATGAAGAATAGCATCTGCAATAGACAATAAAACGGGATTAAGCAACATTTCATTTACCCAAGTTTTTGAGCGACGCGCCATTGACTGCATTCTTATAGTGTCATTGCCATAAAAAGTATCATCATGCCCGCTTAAAAAACCTGGTTCACGATGATCAACAGAATCTTGGAGCTCGTCAGCAAAAGAAGTCGCATGGCTAGGTGCAATTAAATTTGTCAAAATTAGTCCGCCGTCACGTTTAATAACGCTAACTATTTCTTCAGAATCGCTATCTGCGGGTAATCTTGTTAAAGCAGCTTGTGTTGTGAAGTTCTGTGTCATAAATATTCCCTAATCTTTTCTAGTAATGCGGGAAATTCTTCAAATCCGGCATCCGTATTTAAATGACCGCCATTTTCAATCGGCATCAATTCAATATCAATTTTGTTAGCGATCTCTTCGCCCATCCACAATGGCACATACGGATCGTCAATTCCGTGAAATGAATACCCTATTTCAAAGCTATTGACTATTTTATCCCAATCAAAACCAAAATGCGTAAAAGAGTGATTAACTGTATCGAATTCGCTAATCCCAAGATCGTTTATAAAACCACTAACCAACAAGATACCCTTGAGCTTTATATCAGATTCACTAAGTAAAGCCAGAATAAATGCTGAGGCAATAGAATGGCCCACCAAAATCATGTCTTCTCTTAATGGGCCTACTTCTTCAAAAAAGGTAAGTTTCCAGTTCTCAAAATTTTGTTCACTGTTAATAGGGAATTGAGGAACAACAACATTGCAATTATCGGCCGATAATTGCTTTACTGCATAAGGAATCCAGTTCTCGTCGATATTACCAAATGAACCGTGGACTATAACAACTGTTGTCTTAGACATATATATTCATATTAGGCGATTCGAATTTAAGTAATTACAATAAAGAGCGCTATACTTGAACACTCAACATGCGGTCGTAGCTCAGTTGGATAGAGCGCCTGCCTACGGAGCAGGAGGTCGGGAGTTCGAATCTCTTCGACCGCACAAGTTGGTTGAAGAGATTCGAACCATAGTTCACTGTGAATCTTTGTTCGCGTGGCGAATCTCTTCGACCGTACAAGTTGGTTGAAGAGATTCGAACCATAGTTCACTGTGAATCTTTGTTCGCGTGGCGAATCTCTTCGACCGTACAAGTTGGTTGAAGAGATTCGAACCATAGTTCACTGTGAATCTTTGTTCGCGTGGCGAACTCTTCGACCGTACAAGTTGGTTGAAGAGATTCGAACCATAGTTCACTGTGAATCTTTGTTCGCGTGGCGAACTCTTCGACCGCACAAGTTGGTTGATTAAAAACATTTAACTTTTCAAGGTTCGACCTTGGAAGCAATTGTGGGTATAATTTTATATGGTTCGTTTTATTTTTATCCACGGAAATGGTGGCGATACTTGGAAAGTCGCATTCGCACCTAATCTTAAATCGGCTCTTTAGGATTTAGGTTACAAAACTTATTTCGAAACTATGCCAGACCCAAAACTGGCAAAGAAAAAATATTGGCTTCCATTTTTAGAAGATGTTGTAAAAGTTCAGCCAAATGATGTACTCATTGGATTTAGTAGTGGTGGCGCCTGCGCACTTCGGTATGCAGAACAAAATGCGCTTGCTGGCTTAGTTTTAATTTCCCCTCATTATACTGATCTTGGTGATGAGGAAGAAAAAGTTAGTGGTTATTTTGATGAGCCTTGGAACTGGGAAGCAATAAAGAACAATGTGAGCAAATCGGTATTATTCCATGGTAGCGGTGATCCATGGATCCCAATACAAGATTTTAAGTTCATCTCTGACTCAATAGGTGCCGAGAGGCATGAGATTTTAGATACAAAGCATTTTCTGGAAACGACTTCAATCCCTGGGATAGAAGAAATAATTACTCAGCTTTTTTCTAACAAACCTTAATATAGTTATAGTTTCAGAATAACAATTATTCTATTTTTATAATATTGTATAAACTAGCCATATGAACGGCACAAAACGTATTGCAATATTAGGTCTAGGTATTATGGGAACAGGAATAGCCCAAAATTTCTTAAAAAATGATCAAACCGTCATAGTGTGGAACCGTTCGGTAGAAAAAACTAAAGATCTTAAAATTCAAGGTGCGCAAGTAGCAAATTCTATTAAGGCTGCTGTTCAAAAAGCTGACATAATTTTTGAGGTAACAGCAAACGATGAATAGTCAAGGGCAGTTTGGTTCGATGATGGAATTTTAGATAATGTAAATAAAGATCAAGTCGTTATAACGTGTGCAACTCTTTCAGTTGGTTTCATTGAGGAACTAGCAACGTCCTGCGAAAAAAAGGATTTAACCTTTTTTGATATGCCGCTAACAGGCGGAAGTATCGGGGCTCAAACTGGCAGGTTAACTTTATTGGTTGGAGGAAACGAAAAAGAACTAGAAAAGATAAAAACTATATTAGGTTATATTGCACAGGAAGTTAAATATTTTGGTGAAGTGGGCGCTGGAACAAAATACAAATTGATTCTTAATTCAGTTCAAGCAATCCACATGATTGCTTTTGGCGAGGCAATCAAGATGGCTAAACAGGCCGGCCTAGATTTGAATTTAGTAGGGGATGCTCTTGTAGCCAGACCGGGTGGAACTTCAACAAAAATATCATGCGATGCTTTAAAACAAGATCCTAAAGATGTCTCATTTTCGGCCCAATGGATGGCGAAAGACTTGGGTTATGCTGTTGAGATGTTATATGATCGTAAGTCGCCATTACTTGAAATTGCTAACGAAGTATACTCACAAGCAGTAGAAGACGGTCTTGGGAGTTGTGATTTTACGATTGTAAATAAGTTCGAATCATAGTTATTAAATTTATAAAAGTTATTTGCATGTTTTGTTTATTTTACGGACTATTCACATAAATAAGAAAGCAAACCGCGTGCTGTATGCATGCGGTTCTCAGCTTGTTTCCAAACTACAGATTGTGGGCCATCAATGACTTCATCTGTGACTTCGAGGCCACGGTGAGCAGGCAAGCAGTGCATGAATATGGCCTCCGCGTTTGCTCTACTCATTAGCTCCGAATTTATCTGATAATCTTTAAAATCTTTAACTCTTTGATCTTTTTGATCCTCTTGACCCATAGAATACCAGGTATCAGTGTAAATCACGTCAGCGTTTTCAGCAGCAAGTTTCGGGTCATCAACGAGGTTTACTTTAACGTTTCCAGATTCAAATTTGTTCAAGTCTGAAGCGCTCAAACCGTATCCCTTGGGATGTGACAAATTCAGAGTATTACCGAACATGTTTAGGGCAATGGCTAAAGGTCTAGATACATTATTTGGATCGCCAATATAAGAAACCTTTAGTTTTTCTATGTCGCCAAGAGATTGCCTCAATGTCAAAAGGTCTGCAAGTGTTTGAATTGGATGAGTCTGATCTGACAATAAATTTATAACTGGCACACTTGACGCATTGGCCATTCGGGTGAGTTTACTATGATCGAAAACCCTTGCTGCGATTGCAACATCAAATAAACTCAACGTCTTTGCTACGTCTTCTGCTGATTCTCTTTCATCAATTCCGGTTTCATCTGGTCGAACATAAATAGAGTTTCCACCAAGTTGTACAACCGCATTTTCCATTGATTGTCTAGTGCGCGATGATGGTTTCTCGAAAAGTAATACCACACTTTTGCGTTTTAAAATTTGATTTACATCGTTGGACTCTGCACGGTCCAATATTTCAGTTATCTCATCAACTGTTAAATCATCGATTTCAAGAAAGTGTTTTACCATTTCGTAACTTTAGTTGCAAAATAAAAATATTTCAAAATACATCCTAGAAATAGTGATCCAAAGCAATAAAATACTAATCTTGGCAGACGTAATCATTACTCTAGGGAGACTACATGGGATTTAAATTGCTACCACGCAATGAGTCATTTTTTCCATTATTTATTCAAACAGCTGAAAATATCGAGCAAGGGGCTGTGCGTCTGAAAAAACTCGTTGATGGGCGACTTGATGATTCGGAAAAAATATCTAAACAGATTAAAGAAATAGAATTAAGTGGCGACCAATTTACTCACTCTATTGTTAACAAAGTATATAAAAGTTTTGTTACACCATTCGATAGAGAAGACATACATGAGCTTGCCGAAGGTCTCGATGATATTTTGGATGAGATATTGAATGTAGCCGATTTATTAGTTCTGCATAATGTCCAAGAAGAAAGTGAATATCTAATTGACTTATCAAAGATTCTCGTGAAGTGTTGTGAACAGATTACAAAACTTATGTATAAACTAGAAAAGTTAGATAAAATTGATGAAACTCTTGAAATAATTGCTGATTATAGACGTAAAGCGCGAAAAGTTTATCGAAATGGTGTTTCATATCTATTTTCTGGCGAATTAAAGTCGTTTGAAGTATTGAAATTAAAAGATATTACCGAAGCTTTATATGCTGCAGTTCATTTAACGGATCATGCAGGTGACATTGTTGAAGCTATAACTTTAAAGCATTCATAGGGAATTTTTTAATGACACAAGCATTATTCGCAATTTATTTCACAATAGCTATTGCCTTGATTTTTGATTATGTTAACGGTTTCCACGATGCGGCGAATTCGATTGCTACAGTTGTTTCGACTCGAGTACTTTCACCACGGCTAGCTGTAATGTGGGCTGCTGTATTTAATTTTATTGCCTTTTTGGTATTTGGCACCGATGTAGCTAAATCAATTGCTAAAGATGTTGTTGAACAAAATATATTGAGCGTTGGCATGATATTTGCAGGTTTACTTGGTGCAATTATCTGGAATTTAATAACATTCTATTTAGGTTTGCCAAGTTCATCTTCTCATGCTCTAGTTGGTGGCATGGCTGGCGCTGCAATAGCAAAGGGCGGTTTCGATGCGCTGATAAGTGAGGGTTTTAGAAAGATTGCAATTTTTATTATTCTTTCACCACTTATTGGATTAGCTTTAGGATTTATACTGATGATTATTACCCAATGGTCAACAGTCAAAGTAACAAATGTGAACCGCATGAATAAGATTTTTAGAAAATTACAACTATTTTCTGCTGGTGCATATTCACTAGGCCATGGGGCAAATGATGCACAAAAAACAATGGGGATTATTCTGGCATTGTTAATTTCAGGAAATCAAGTTGGTGCAAATTCTGAGTTGCCGCTTTGGGTTGTGCTTGCAGCTCATAGTGCAATAGCACTTGGAACGCTAAGTGGCGGTTGGCGAATTGTTAAAACTATGGGTTCAAAAATAACCAAACTTCAACCTCAAGGTGGTGTGTGTGCTGAAACTGCAGGAGCATTAACATTATTTGCTACATCAATTGCCGGCATACCTGTTTCGACAACACATACAATCACTGGAGCAATAGTTGGAGTTGGTTCTGCTCGACGAATTAGCGCAGTGCGATGGAATGTCGCTACTAGAGTTGTTTGGGCATGGGTACTGACCATACCTGCAGCGGGCGTAATGGCAGCCGGAACTTTTTATGTTGTGAGTTGGTTAAAATGATGAAAATTATTGATATGAGAACTAAGTTTTTCTTTTTTTCTACGCTGATTATCGTCGCTTTAATTCCAGCTGCACCAAAAGATTTAATGTTTGTTCCTGAGTATACTGCAATTACATACTGTGTCTTGACTGTTCTATGTCTTTTTGATTCAGTATCCCGCCATAAGAGTAATTGATATTAAATGTTATATAGGTAACTAATTATAAAAATTTAGAAATTGATCATAATCAAAAGAAATAAAAAGATTCTGAATATTTAGATTCTAAAACTAAAGCTGCAATGATTCATCCATGCTTGCTAATCTCTTAAAGTGAAATACAATCATTTGTAAATGATTAATTTACTGATCCCTTTGAATGATATGTTGATGAAACTATTGTATCTAACTTGACACTTGAAGTTGCATCTAAAATTTCCTAATTTTAAAAGAGCCTGACCTAAGTCGGGCTCAATTAAGCTTTCTGGCGGAAGGGGCGGGATTTGAACCCGCGAAGCTATTAACTTGCTAGTTTTCAAGACTAGTGCATTCGGCCGCTCTGCCACCCTTCCGTCGAAGATTTTAGTTCAGAACAACTCACATTTACACCTTGTGGTATAAATGTTCAATATTTTTTTGAGTTATTTACGTTTAGAAAGCGTTTCTTCGCCACCCATAAAGCTACGCAATGCTTCTGGAATTTCGAAATCGCCATTCTCTTTTTGGGCACGTTCCATCAAGAAAGTTAAACCTCGACCAATTGCAATTGCTGTACCATTCAAAGTGTGAACTAGCTCAGTGCCATTTTCACCCTTTACGCGGATGTTACCCCGTCTTGAAGCAAAATCTAAATAATGTGAACAAGAGGTTAGTTCTCTATATGCACCTTCACTTGGTAACCAAACTTCAACATCATATTTTTTAGTCGTCGCTGAGCCTAAGTCTTGGCTTGCAGAAGCAATAACTCTGTAACTAAAACCTAGTGCTTGACATATTTCTTCTTCAATGGCTAATATTTTTTCGAATTCTTTCCAAGAATCTTCTGGCGTTGAATAAATAAACATTTCAACTTTATCGAATTGGTGAACACGAAAAATTCCTCGCGTATCTTTTCCATATGTTCCTGCTTCTCTTCTAAAACATGAAGAGAAACCGCAATATTTTTTGGGCATATCTTTTTCATCAATTATTTCACCACGATGTATACCAGCAAGTGGAACTTCTGAGGTGCCAACTAAATATAAATTGTCTTCCTCAATGTGATAAACCTGGTTCTCGTCTGTGGGGAAAAACCCTGCTTCTTCCATTGAAGATTCTCGTACTAAAACTGGCGGTACAATTGGGGTAAAACCGTGTTTAGCCAATAAACCCATCGTGAACTGGACTAATGCGAATTCAAGTCGAACTGCATCGCCCGCTAGATATGCAAAGCGTGATCCACTTATATTTGCACCTTGCTCACTCAAAACCCAACCCATGTGTTCGCCGTAATCAGCATGGTCCATTTTTGGTGCACTATATTGTTCACCAACTATTTTTACAATTTCAAAATCTTCTTCTTGGCCGACCGGTACACTGCTATCTATAGGATTAGGTATTTGCAAAATTAATGAGCGATATTTTGTTTCAAGTTCACTCAGTGTTGTTTCATAACCGTCTAGCTCTTTTTTGATTTCGTTTGCAGATTCAATTTTTTCTTTACGTTCATCTGGGTTAGCCTTGCCAATCTCTTTAGAGATCAGGTTTTTTTGAGCTCTTAAATCATCGACTATTACTATAAGCTCGCCACGTTTTAATTCAACTTCTAAAAAGTCATCAATCAGTTTTGGGTCAACTTTTTTTGCTTCAATACGTTCACGGTATTCTTTATCATCTTTTAATAGTTTTGCATTAATCATAATATCTACATTCTAGTTTCTTGTGGTAGGGACAGTCCCTACCAACTTAGTCTTCAATTGAATTTCGTAATGTTTGAATCCAATTTTTTGTTTCTTTCCAGACTTTTGTTGCACTATTTCTAGTGACAGCACCTTTATCTCCTGCTACAGCATAAGAACCAAGAAACTTTACATCAGCATGATTCGCGCCAACATGTTGTAAACAATCTGCAACCAGATCATCACCAATGTGACCAATGAAATCAATCAGAAAACAATATTGACCTAACCCTTCTTTTGTGGGTCGTGATTCTAATTTTGATAAGTCTATGTTTCGTGCAGCGAACTCACTAAGAATGGACAACAGCGAACCTGGTCTATTTGATCTTTGGAAACAGACAATCGACGTTTTGTCGTGACCCGTCTTTTTTGGTATTCCTTCTCCAACGACGATGAATCTAGTTTGGTTTGCTGAACGGTCTTGAATGTTCTTATCAAGTTTCGTTAAAGAATATTTTAATAGTGCTTGTTCTGGACAAATCGCAGCAATGGATTTATCTTTTTGTTTATATACATATAGAGCTGCTTCAGCTGTTGATTCAATTGGCATTATTTCAACATCGGGAAGTTTATTTGCTAGATAATCACGACATTGGGCAAGTGCATGAGGATGTGAATATATAACTTTAATATCTTTGTATTTGGCATTTTTTACAGTAGCTAAACATAAAGAAATATCAATATCTATTTCTCTTTGGATCATCAGATCTGACTCAAAGATAAGCATGTCTAACGTTACGGGAACACTGCCTTCAATCGTATTCTCTAAGGGCACAATACCTAGGGAAGTTTTACCGCTAGATGTTTTATTGAAAACGTCAACAATATTTTTTTGCGGAAAGGATTTATATGTGCTTAAATCACTTTGTGTCATCAATGCTGATTCGCAAAACGTGCCTTGCGGGCCTAAATAAGAAATGGTTTCGACCTGTTTACTCTCAACTTCAATAGATTTAGTAATTT
>JAGPDB010000016.1 GCA_018057765.1 Acidimicrobiia bacterium | reverse complement strand
TTTGCAAATGTCAGTGTTAACACATCTGCTGATACGCTTGGCGTGCCACCAGTTGTAAGAGTGATTGTACCTGCTGTGTCTGTTCCAACAACACTTATTGTTGGCGATGTTCCAGCACCGACATCTGACAAAAACTCGATTTTTTTCGAAATCTATATACGTACTCGAAAAGTACTCAATAGGAATCAAAAGAAAAATAACTATTAAAAATAATACGTATATTGCACCGCTATCTGGTTCAGATCGTACAAGCAAAAACAATAACACGAGCACTGGAAGAAGAACCAGATTATAAATGAGGTTAGTTCTAAGACTTGGATAACGTCTTTTCTTCAGCAAATATCAATCCTTTACGAATTACTCAGATATTGGACCTTTACGAATTACTCAGTTATTGGATCAGTGGTCGCAGTACCTGTTCCACCGGCTTTAGGTTTTTTAGTTCCTGCAGCTTTAGAAATACCGCTACTAGCTTTTGGGCTTTGTGTTTCTATGTCTTCTTCATGTGCTTTTAAAGAAGGTGCTTCTTCAGTCGTTATAGTTGGCATGGATTTAAACGTAATCGTTTTTTCACCAACAATAACATTTCCATCTTCACCAAGCTTGTCTGTCACATCAACAAGAATCGTTTCTCCAGCATGAAAATCCTTTTTAAGAATCATTTCTGACATAGGATTTTCTACAAGTTTTTGAATTTCACGACGTAACGGACGTGCACCCATAGTAGGATCATAACCTTTTTCCGCAACATAAAGTTTAGCTTCTTGAGTTAACTCTAAGCCTAGACCTTGAGAAAGTAGTTGCACACGAAGACGGTCTAAGAACAAGTCAACAATTTGTATAACTTCATCTTTAGAAAGCTCAGCAAATACAATAACTTCATCGACACGGTTAAGGAATTCAGGACGGAAATGGCCTTTCAGTGCATCCATAGCCTTATCCTTCATTTTCTCGTAAGAATAGTTAGCATCACCACCACCGAAACCTACATTGGATTTACGCAAGTCTGCAGTACCCAAGTTAGAAGTCATAATGATGACAGTATTTTTAAAGTCAACTTTACGACCTTGAGCATCTGTTAAATGACCATCTTCTAGAACCTGCAAGAAAGTATTAAATACCTGTGGGTGAGCTTTTTCAATTTCATCGAGCAATACAACACTAAATGGTTTACGTCTTACAGCTTCAGTCAATTGTCCACCTTCATCGTATCCTACGAAACCAGGAGGCGAACCGAATAAACGAGAAACAGTATGTGAATCCATATACTCAGACATATCTAGAGTGATCAGTGCATTTTCATCACCGAATAAAAATTCAGCCAAAGTTTTAGCTAATTCAGTTTTACCAACACCAGAAGGACCTAAGAAAATAAATGAAGCGCTAGGACGTTTAGGATCTTTTATACCTGCACGCGTACGACGCATTGCTTTAGAGACGGCTTCTACAGCTGCATATTGACCAATAATTCTGTGATGAAGCTCATCTTCCATACGAAGTAGTTTCGCTGTTTCTTCTTCTGTCAATTTATAGACAGGAATACCAGTCCACATTGCAAGAACCTCTGCGATAGATTCTTCAGTTACTTCATTGAAAAGATCGACCCCTTCTTCTTTCCATTTGACTTCTTTTTCTTTTTTAGAAGCAAGTAATTCTTTTTCTTTGTCGCGCATTTGGGCTGCACGTTCAAATTGTTGACCTTCAATTGCTTGTTCTTTTTCCGTACGAATTTTCGCAATTTCATCTTCAAGCTCTTTATAATCACCAGGAGTTTGCATTCTATGGATACGCATACGAGAACCAGCTTCATCAATTAAGTCAATAGCCTTATCTGGCAAGAAGCGATCAGAAATGTAACGATCCGCCAAGTTTGCAGCAGCAACAACAGCTTGGTCGGTAATTGTTACCTTATGGTGAGTTTCATAACGGTCGCGTAGACCTTTAAGGATTTCTATTGTTTCACCAACTGAAGGTTCTTCAACTTTTACAGGCTGAAAACGTCTCTCTAATGCAGGATCTTTTTCAATATGTTTTCTATATTCATCAAGAGTTGTAGCACCAATTGTTTGTAATTCACCACGTGCTAGCATTGGCTTTAATATAGAAGCAGCATCAATAGCTCCTTCTGCAGCACCAGCTCCTACAAGAGTATGCATCTCATCGATAAATAAAATTATGTCACCACGAGTTTTAATTTCTTTTAGAACTTTTTTCAAACGTTCTTCAAAGTCACCACGATATCGCGAACCTGCAACCAAAGCACCAAGATCAAGAGTATAAAGTTGTTTACCTTCCAATGTTTCTGGAACATCACCAGCAACAATTTGTTGTGCCAGACCTTCAACAACGGCTGTCTTACCAACACCAGGTTCACCAACTAATACTGGATTATTTTTTGTACGTCGAGATAAAACTTGCATAATGCGTTCGATCTCTTTAGCTCTACCAATAACAGGGTCCAATTGTTTTTCACGCGCGAGTTGGGTTAGATTTCTACCAAACTGATCAAGCACTTGTGAACCAGCAGCAGTTCCACCTTGCTCTTCACCACGACTAGTAGCTCCAGCACCCGGTTCACGACCAGCTTGTGCTCCACCACCTTGGCCATAGCCACTGAGCAATTGAATAACCTGTTGTCTAACCCTTGAGAGATCAGCACCAAGCTTTACAAGAACTTGAGCAGCCACACCTTCGCCTTCACGGATTAATCCGAGCAAAATATGCTCTGTACCAATATAATTATGTCCTAATTGAAGTGCTTCACGCAGTGATAGTTCGAGTACTTTTTTGGCTCTAGGCGTAAAAGGTATGTGACCGCTAGGAGCTGATCCACCTTGACCAATAATTTCTTCTACTTGACCACGCACAGCGTCTAAAGATATGCCTAATGACTCTAGAGCTTTCGCAGCGACACCTTCACCCTCATGAATTAGTCCTAATAAAATATGTTCTGTCCCAATATAATTATGGTTTAATAGTCTGGCTTCCTCTTGTGCCAGCACAACAACACGACGGGCTCTATCTGTAAAACGCTCAAACACTGTGATTCCTTACCTTTCGAAGAATCTTATGAGATTTCTATCAATCTCAAAAAGTTATCTCTGATCTTAGTTAATAATTTCGGTAAAAACACATGATAACTAAAGATCATTAAATGAGATAACACCCTGAGTGAAAGCAATATTCCACACAATATGTTTACACATCATGGTCTATTTGCACATATAGGACAATACGACTAAAATTTATTAAAAGTTAGTTGAAAGATGATTCATGCCGACAAGCAAAAGAATAAATCCAAAAGTATTTAAAATTGGGGATGAAGAATATACTATAAGTACACATCTAAAAAGTGGCCACAGAGCTTCTATGGCAGATGAATTAGCCTCAGTCAAAATCCCAAATGCACCAAGAAAACTCACTGAAAATATACCTTTAAGACGCTTGATAGCAATTGATGGAGTTACGCCACGAGATAGTAGTCTCGCTCCTTACGATTTAGCTACATTTGCCTCTGCTGTCACAAAAAATGGATTAGTACAAAGCGCAAATATTCCAGAGGCGTTATTGCGAGTAAACAATAGACTTCATAACTTTGACTGGAAAACTTTTAGCCCACAATCAATGCTTGTAATTGGGGATATTTATGTAGATCCAAACTGTGACCAATTCGAATTAGTCGGTGAATTTTATGCATCAGGCGACAGCGAAATTTATGTGCTCAAGCCTAATGGGTGGGAAATGTTACATGGGAAACAGATGCTGTCGATCGAGGCTCAAAAAGAATTTAATATTTTATTAGAAGAAGTTCGAGTCTTTTGGGATGGCGCTGACGAAGCCTTTAAAAATGATTCACTAGACGAATTTGTAAACGATTTAGTGAGAAATAATGTAAATGAATTTCCGATTCTTAATGGACTCTACGACATACTTGCAGGAAAAAACAACTATACAAAACTAGGTCTTATTAAAAAAAGAATTACAGAAGCAATGTTAATTCCACGCGAAGAACAAATAACTGCTAATCGAGATTCATATGTATCACCACCGCTTGGACGTTATACAAATGAAGAATTATCTTCAGATGGATTCAAACTCGTCTCCCTTACAAATACTGAACAAACTGGACCACATGTTTCCGGATTTGAAGCTGTTGTTTTATGTACCGATGGAGTAAAAGTTGATACTGATATTTTGAATGATCAGACCACAAGAAATATTGCAGCCAACAGACCTAGAGGTATAGTGCCTATAGAACTTTTTGAGCAAGCTCATTCGGGTGCTGACCTCGCAGTTGTTACACTTTATTGAAGTTAAATGATTTTCCAATTGCACACTAATTTAATATTTAACTTAGAATATTAGCTATGAAACCGACTGATTTAAAACTTGCACCACTTAAAGGTGATTTGGAACGTTTTGAAGATGTACTGTCAAAAAATGTTAATAGTGAACATAAATTAATGGAGAGTGCATCTCGATACACTTTATTGGCAGGAGGAAAAAGACTACGACCTGCTCTAGCAATCGCTTGTTCTTATGCAATCAATGGACTAGAACCTGTTAGTCAAGAAATTTTAAATGGTGCATGTGCAATTGAATTGGTTCACGCAGGTTCTCTTCATCATGATGATGTAATTGACAACGCGACGACAAGACGAAACCTAAAAAGTATTAATGTTCAATTTTCAAATACAACAGCAATACTAAGTGGCGACTATCTACTTGGCCAAGCATCAATATTAAGTGCAGAACTCGGTTCAGATATTGCAAAAATACTTGCAGAAACAATAATGGAATTATGTGTTGGACAAATAATTGAACAACAGAATCTTTTTGATACAAATAGAACTGTAGAACAATATTTAAAAGCAATTGAAGGAAAAACAGCTTCACTATTTGCAAGCACATGCAAAATTGGAGCATCATTGAGTGGTGCGGCCATACAAACTATAGAAGCATTAGAAAAATTTGGTTTTCACTTAGGTATGACGTTCCAAATAATTGATGACTTATTAGATCTGACTTCAACAAGTAAAATATTAGGAAAACCTGCAGGTAATGACATTAATGAAGGAAACTATACATTGCCGGTAATATTTTCGCTTCAAGATAATTCTGAAATTAGAGAAATGCTCCAAGATCCAATTCATTTGAATGATATTTTAAAGATAGTTAAACATAAAAAATATGTAGATCCAACAAAAGAAATAGCTTTAGAACATGTGAATTTAGCAACCGATTTTCTCAATAGATCTGAGATAAACAGGGAAGTAAAACAGTCTTTTCTAAAACTACTCAAAGGATTGACACAACGCACTACATAGTAAAGCTAGAATAGATAAATGGACTTTTCTAATACACACACATACCCTGCAAGTTTCGAAAAAGTAGTAGAGACAAACTATTCAAAAGAATTCATAGAGCAGTTAGACACAATCGAAGATGTTTTAGTTCCTGAACTTCAAGAACACTCCAGTGAGGATACTAAAATCAGCTGCAAGACATCATGGCAATTTTCTGGGAAGCTTGACGCTATTGCCAATGCTTTATTAATGGGGAAACCTCTAACTTGGGTACAAACAATCGAGATCGACAAGGACACAAAAACAGGCACCATTGAAGTCGTTTATATGGGTGGTAAAATTCCAAGCAATTGTTCGGCTACATTAACATTTACTGATAATGAAGATGGAACGTGCACTCGAGAACTAAAAGGTTCCATTTTTGTAAAAATAATGATGGCTGGACCAACTATTGAAAAAAGATTAGTAGAGGGACTAGAAAATAGATTTGCTAGTGAAGCAGATGCACTAGATGCATACTTAAAGTCTAAATAACTTTAGCCAAGCCTAAACCTTTTAAAGTAAAAAAATCATCATGAATAAAATCTGTTTCTAAAATAGATTTCAAAATGTGAGAATTTCCACCCGTTAAGACAAAAGTATTATATCCATTTTTTGCCGAAATTTTCCCTACAACAGAATCTATCATTGAACTAGATCCAAAAATCACTCCACTTTTAATACAGTCGATAGTGTTAGAACCCAAAATATCATCAGGGACTGATAACTCTACTTCAGGTAATGCAGGAGCTGATTGAGTCAAAGAATTACGTTGTGTTTCAATACCCGGAGCAATAACTCCACCAACAAAAATACCGTTTTCATCTATTGCATCGATTGTAATTGCAGTTCCACAATCAACAACAATAACATTTTTTTTATAAATCACTTGTGCTGCAATTGAATTAGCTACACGATCTGGACCTATAGTTTCTGGTGTTTCATAAGAAATCTTTGCACCACACAAATTTGAACCGTATACAAAATGCACAGGAATAGTGCTAACTGAAGCGTAGTCATAAACAAGCGCTCGAATTCTTGATACACCAGCACACACAACAATCTCATCAAGTTCATTATTGCTTTCTTTAAGAGCACTAATAACTAATTCAGTAATATCTTGTGTGGTTTTTATTTCATTGCTTCGTATTCTTTTCGGGTTAACCAAGCCGTCATCATAGAGCGAATAACTAATTGTTGTATTACCTATATCAAAAACGAGTCTCATATTAAATCAAATCCTATATCCAAAATAGGTGCACTGTGAGTTAATGCACCTATAGCAATGTATTTTACATTCGTTTTTCCGTAGAGTGAAATATTAGAGATATTTATACCACCAGAAACTTCAAAGGGTATATCTATTTTTAATGCCAGAGCTTCAGTAACCATTTCTGGAGTGAAATTATCTAAAAGTATCAGATCAGGTTTGGCTAATGCAACAATTTTTAATTGTTCAAGTGAATCAACTTCAACTTCTAAAGGAAGATCGCTATTATATTCTCTACATTTTTCGACAACAGAATCTATGGTTGAACCTGCGAGATGATTGTCTTTCACTAGGAATGCATCATATAATCCCATCCGATGATTGACACCACCGCCGTGAACAACAGCAGCTTTTTCTAGAGCTCTATATCCTGGAGTTGTTTTTCTCGTATCACGAATTTTAGTTACTGAGCCAATATAGTCAAGCTTAGAAACAAAACAATTAGTATAAGTTGCGACCCCACTAAGATGACACAAAAAATTAAGAACTGTTCTTTCAGCTTTTAATATCGAAGCTAAGGGACCGTCAATAGTTGCAAGTCTTTGACCTGACACACAATGCTGGCCATCATCTATATGCCATTTAATGTTTACTGAAGGATCAACTTTTTCGAGAACTAATTTGGCCAAAGTACAACCAGACAACACTCCATTTGATCTTGATACTATTGCTATCTCTCCAGATTTGGTTTGATCAAATAAAGCAAGCGAAGTAACGTCACCTAAATCATTGAAATCCTCTGCAAGCGCCAACTCAACTAAATTTTCTATAATATCAATCATTTTTCCACTTCTAAAAATTTCATAAACTTTACATTTTCTCTACTAAAAAATATTACACGGCCTAAAAATTCATCTAATTCTTCAGTGTAATCTGATCGTACATGACATCCCCTAGATTCTTCTCTAATAAAACCAGCTTTTATCATTGCATTTGCCAAAATCAAAAGATGTTCAAATTCGTATTTTGAAAATACTGAACTATCATCATCTAGATTTATGCTATTGGAGATTACTTCAAGCTCTTTCCTTGCTAATTCTATGGATTCACGCGATCGAACAACGCCGAAATTTAAAGTCATTGTTTTTTGCAATAACTTACGTGCTTGACTGATTGTGACATGATTAGGTTGAAGCTCTGAACCCAATTTATCCACATGTGGATAAATTACTTTGTAGGGTCTGTCCTTGCACGACAAGTTATCCACAGCTTCAGATACAAACTCCGCAAAAATTCCAGACTTGGTATAATTTTTTTTGGAAGAGATAATTGATTGAGCAACCCTTTCACCGAAGACTAAACCTTCTAATAAAGAATTACTAGCCAAACGATTTGCACCATGTATACCAGTACATGCAACTTCGCCAGCAGCATAGAGTCCATCAATTGAAGTAATTCCATCAAGATCTGTCACAACACCACCACAATAATAATGTGCGGCAGGAGAAACGGGTAAATAATCTATTGAAGGGTTAAGACCGGCTGATTTACAAGCATCAAAAATTGTTGGAAAACGATTTTCAAAATCCTCGATCATTGTTGCATCTAAAAATACATACTCAATATTATTCATAGCTTGTATTTTTGCGATTTCCTTTGAAACAACATCACGAGGAGCCAAGTCTGCAAGTTCATGGCTACCAAACATAAATGCAATCCCTTTTTCATCTCTAAGAATTGCGCCTTCACCCCTAACAGCTTCAGAGATCAGCGGTCTGGGCATCAAAGGCACATGGAGTGCTGTTGGATGAAATTGCATAAACTCTAAGTCTGCACAAATTGCACCAGCCTCTAGTGCTAGGGCTAGCCCATCAGCTGTAGCCAAAACTGGGTTAGTTGTAGTTGCAAAAATTTGACCAGCTCCACCAGTTGCTAAAACAACAAAATTGCATGACTTGGTAAAAATGTCGCCTTCTGTATCACAAAATTCTATTCCCTTACAAACATTATTCTCAACAATTATTTTTGTTGCCATGTGGTGTTCAATGATTTCTAGTTGATCAATAGAAATATTCTCCGCTTTTTTCACCAAAGCTCGTTCAATTTCCTCGCCTGTTTTATCTCCACCAGCATGGATAATTCGAGGATTATGATGCCCACCTTCTCTAGTTCGTGCATAGCTACCATTGTCCAAACGATCAAATTGCGCACCGCGAGAGATTAATCTTTGTAATGCGCTAGCACCTTCAGTAACAAGTGTTTTTACCGCATCACCATTGCATAGCCCTACTCCTGCAATAATTGTATCTTCAAAGTGAGATTCAATACTATCGTCGGTAAACATAGCTGAGGCAACTCCACCTTGCGCATACCATGTTGCGCTATCAATAGCTCTAGCTTTTGTAATCATCGTTACACTATGACCATTTTCTAACAGTGTGAGTGCACAACTAATTCCAGCAACACCTGATCCTATAACAACTACATCACTCATATAGTCTCACAAACTTTTCCACGATCAATAAATATTTCATCATTATCATCTACATATATAAAAAAATTATCTATTAATCTTTTTGATCCACATTTAACAGCAACTACTAAAACATATTGGCCAGTTGTTAATTCATATACCTCATCAATAGTTTCAAAATCAATAATTTTTAAATATTGTACTTCTAAATTTGAAGATTGTAGTTTAATTTTCCCATTAGAAATAAGATTGCTATATTCTTGATTTCCGTTTTCTATCTCACTGCCAATAATATCTAAGGTTTCGTAAATAGCTTTTGCATTTTCTTTATCTTCTTTTGATAGATATGAATTTCTCGATGACATTGCTAAATGCGATGCTTCACGTATTATAGGACATGGAACGATTGTGTTATTCATAAAAAGTTCTCTAACCATGCGATATATTATCGAAACTTGTTGAGCATCTTTCATTCCTAAAAAACAACGAGACGGTCCCACAATATTTAATAACTTTGCAACAATAGTACTCACACCATCGAAGTGAGTAGGCCTAAATTCACCATCCAGTTTACTCTTTAGACCCTGGACACTTACAGTCGTTGTATGAGTATTGTCTAAACCATAGAGATATTCTTCTTCTGGTAGAAAAAGAATATCTACACCAAGTGATTCACAATATTTTGTGTCAGAAACAATATCACGAGGATAAATTTCTAAATCTTCAGTTGGGGAAAATTGGGTTGGATTAACAAATATTGAAACCACACAAAAATCACTGTCATTTTTTGCAGCTTCAATTAATGAACCATGACCTTGATGCAAATAACCCATTGTTGGTACAAAACCAACTTCAAGATTCGTAGATCGAACTTCATTTAATATAGAAGCTAATGATACTGGATCTTTCACTATTTCCATCATGTGCTACTTTTCTGATGGTTTTTTATTACTAGATCTTGTAAATACTGATCTAAATCATATTTTGTCAATGAAACACCTTCAATCGTATCGACCAATTCATATTGCATAATATTTCCAACTTTTTTTGTTGCTATATCATTCAATGGAACTAATACAAAAGCTCTTTCATATATTCTTGGATGGGGTATAACTAGTTCATTGGTATATATTTCTTCATCATTATAAAATAAAATATCTATATCTATGGTTCTAGGACCATTTTCGATAATCTTTGTTCTTCCACTTTTTAACTCTATGTCTAATTTACAGAAACGCAAAAGTTCTATGGCTGTTAATGTTGTTTGAATTTCTATAACACAATTAAGAAAATTAGTTTGATCAAGATATCCAACTGGCAATGTTTCATATACTTTCGAACATTTTAGGACATGGATATCCTCATTTTCTTCTAATTGTTTAATAGCAAAACACAGAAATTCAAATCTAGTTTTAAATGCATTATCGACATTAGCACCCAGAGCTAAATATGCTATATTAAACTTTTCTGAAATCGACATAACACCCTTTAATTGCTAAAGAACAATATTAGTTAATAGTTAGCAGTTGATTCACATGCCAAGGCCTATCTCGCCTATGATTTTAGTAATGAGAAGAGTAAAAATTGTTGCAACAATAGGACCCGCCACTGACAACATAGAGACCTTGACCAATATTGTCCATGCAGGTGTAGACGTTATCCGCATTAATGGCGCTCATGGTGATATTGAAGAGATTCCAGGCAGAATTGAATTAGTTAGAGAAGTATCAAAAAAGCTAAGTAAAGCTGTAGGTATTCTGATTGATTTACCAGGACCAAAAATGAGAAATGGCGATGTTGAAGACGGTTTAGTTGTTTTACATGCTGGCGATCTTTTAACTATAAAAAATGATCAGGTTTTGGGAACATGTGAAACTATTTCTACATCTGTTCGAGATTTATATACAATGATGGATATTGATGATCCAATAATTTTGGCGGATGGACAAATACGTGGTGTAGTTGTCGACATTAAAGATACTGATATTATTATAAAAATTACAATCGGTGGTTCTTTAAAATCTAAAAAAGGATTCTTTCTTCCTAATGGCGAAAATAAAATATCTCCATATTCTGAAAAAGATCACAAGATTATTGATATTGCAATTAAACATAAAGTTGATTTTCTTGGATTAAGTTTTGTGAGAAGAGGAAGTGACGTAAAAGAAATTCGTGATCGTCTACCAAAGAATTGTTATATTCACTTAATTTCAAAGATTGAAACTAAAAGCGCTGTTGAGGAATTATCATCAATTCTTGCAGAATCTGATGCCATAATGGTTGCTCGTGGCGACTTAGGAATACAAATGGAAGTTGCACGTGTTCCTTTATTGCAAAAAGAGATTATTCGAGCATGTAATCAAGCTGGACGCCCAGTAATCACTGCAACAGAGATGCTTGATTCTATGACTACATCGCCAGTACCAACCAGAGCAGAAGTTGGTGACGTTGCCAACGCTGTTTTAGACGGAACTGATGCCGTTATGCTTTCTGGCGAAACTGCAGTAGGACTTTACGCTCAAGAGACTGTAGAGACAATGGCTGAGGTTGCTATGAGTGCTGAAGAATGGCGCAAGCGCCGCGTTCCTGATGTTTGCGTACTAGGAGAAGACCCAGTTGCATGGGCTGTTGCACACGCTGTTGTTCAAGCAGCTCAAGATTTAAATGTTGCAGCAATATTATGTCCTACAAGAACTGGCGCCACAGCACAAAGAATTGCTGCTTATCGTCCTTCTACAAAAATCATTGGGATTTCAAAACATGAAGGTGTATTGAGCCGACTTTCATTAAATTGGGGTGTTGCCCCCTTATTAATGGAAGATAAAGTTGATCAAGAACATGAAGTAGACCAAATAGTTAAGCTGAGTATTTCTGCAGGTTATATAAATAGTGGAGATCTAGTAGCTGTAGCGTCCGGTTCGCCAGGTAAACGTGCAGGTGGAACTGACGCGATTAGAATAGTGCGCGCATAGCGATATAGTTCTGACTATTTTTACTATAAACTATTATTAAATTTTGAAAATACTTTTTATTTACGCGAACGATATATACATACACCAGCAGTAGTTATATCAGCTTGTAGAGGTGGACGAACTTTTTTTAATGTGATCGAGATGCCATCTATTTTTTTATCAGTTTCAAAAAGTATGTCTAATATTCTTTGTGCCATTCTTTCAAGCAACGAGAATTCTTCTTTGTTCGCCAATGAAAGTATTGCTTCACATATTAACTCATAATCTATAGCATCAATTAAAGAATCGCTTTGGCCTGCATTAGTTTGGTCTGACTCTATGTCAAGATCTATTTCAAAAGGTTGAAGCTTTACACGCTCAACTTCATAAGCTCCACAATGAGCAAGTATCTTTAAGCCTCTTAATTGAACTTGGTCGGGCATTTAAATTATTTCTTCTTTGCTTTGGCTTTTGGTTTTGCCTTAGTTGCGCGCTTCGTAGAAGTAGTTAATTTACTTTGTTTAGAATCTGTCTTTTTAACTGGAGTTTTCTTAGCAGTAGTATTTTTAGCTGCAGTTTTCTTAGCAGGAGCTTTTTTTACCGGAGCTTTTTTTACTGGAGCTTTTTTTACTGGAGTTTTCTTAGCAGCAGCTTTCTTAGCAGTAGCTTTCTTAGCAGTAGCTTTCTTAGGAAGGGGTTTATTCTTCACGCTAGTTTTCTTAACTGGCATCTTTTTAGATGCCACTTTTTTAGCTACAGCTTTTTTAGTAGGAGTCTTCTTAGATTTTGCTTTAAGATCTGTCGCCTTTTTCAATGCTATTTTTTCTTTTGCAAGACGTGCTTTCTCTTTAGCTTTCTCTTTAGCTTTTACTGCTCGTAATCGTTCTTTTTCTTTAGCAATCTTCGCTTTTTCTGTAGCCACTTGTTTAGCTTCACGTTCTTTTTCTTTAGCAATCTTCGCAGCTTCTTTAGCTTTTAATATCGCAGCTTTTGCAGCTTCCTTAGCTTTTTGTTGTGCCTCTATTTTTGCTTCGCGAACTTTTTGAGCAGCCTCCTTTTTCTCTTGAGCAGCTTTTTTTATTGCATCTTTTTTCGCTTGGATTATCCTAAGTTTATTTAATCGTTTTTTCTCTTCGGCAGCTTTCTTCTTTTCTGCTACAAATGCAACTCTTGCAATTTCTGCTGCTGCCAAAGTCTGTGCACGTTTTCTTGCAGCTTCAACTTGCGCACGTTTTTGAGCATCTAATTGTTGTTTACGAACCAAATCAATTCTTGCCAAACGTTGTACTTCAGCATGATTCTCTCGTTTTTCAAAATGTTCTTTTGCGAAATCTTTCATCAATCGATTTTCAATTGTTATCGAAATAATTTCTCGTCCTTCAGCTTGCAATTCCCTAGAAGTAATCGATTCAATAATTTGGATTGCTTCAGGACCGCTTGAGGCTAAACCTGAGTAGATTAAATAACCACCCATTAATCCAAGTATTCTATCACCAAATTCTTCATGATGTACCAAAATTTTGTGGCGAGAATCAGATATGAACCTGTCTAGTTGCATATAAACAAATAAAAGTCGGTCAGGGTATTCATCTGGTCGACTTAAGGGTATATGTTCGAAATGTAACTTTGCATCATTGTATGCATGTAAATTATGTGGTGATTCCAATAATGATACAACACGGGTAAATCCGTGGATATCCAACCAAATAAGCTCTTCTTGACGGCGAATTTTTCGATGATTTCTCGCAAATCCACCAGGTCGCTCAGAAACAGCGATTCTATCTTTAATTATCCAAATGAAATTTCTGGGCATCAATCCTTGTGCCCACCTGCCTTTTACCATAACCATAGATTGTACAGGAATTTTGAAATTCATGACCTGCATAAGTCATGATTTTTTATGATATTTTAAGCAGTATTTTACCATTTGTCTGAAAAGTTTTTTGCAAATCTTATCGCATTAATTGTAAAACCTGGCTCATGAACTCTTAATGCATCAACCCCATGCTCATAAAGATAGATGCTCATGTAGTGAGTTGCCCACTCTACCATGTCCGATTCGTCCATGTTTTGAATAGAGATAATATATTTGGAGATAAAGCTCTTCCTACTCAAACCAACAAGCACTGGAAATCCTAATCTATTTTTAATAACATCAATATTTTTTATAATATTTATACAATCTTGTGGTGTCTTAGCGAAGCCTATACCAGGGTCGACCATAATTTTCGATTCATGAATACCAGCTTTAATTGCGTAATCAATAGTGACATTTAATTCTTCACATACATCATCAACAATATTTTCATATTTAGTTAAAGTTTGCATAATCTTTGGATTGCCCCTCATATGCATTAATACACAAAGAGATTTAGAATTAGAGATAACTTCAAACATCTTTTCATCGTGATTACCACCTGAGACATCATTGATAATATTTATCCCAGAAGATAAACATTCTTTTGCCACATTTGAATTCCTAGTATCTATAGAAAAATTTCCATTATATGAAGTTGAGATATTCTCCAAATATTTAAATGCAGGTTTGAGTCGTTTCATCTGATCTTCATATGATATTTCTTTTGCTCCAGGTCGGGTTGACTCTGCACCAATATCTATTACATCTGCACCATTGGAAATTAATAATTCTAATTTCTCGAAAATTGTTTTTTCTTTTAAATATTGTCCACCGTCAGAAAATGAATCTGGCGTGCAATTTAAAACACCAAATATTAATGGACGGTCTTTAAGTAATAGCTTTTGCCAAGTTAGACTTTCGGCCATAGTCATATATTTTAGTCTTTATATTCAGCTAAATATTTTAGACCACGAAGATTTTCACGTGCATCTAAACCATAGCCGACAACAAAATCTGGTGGAATGAAGAAACCTTCATATTTACATTCTATTTTTGCTTTTTGTAAATCTTTCTTAATAAACATCGCACAAATTTCTAAAGATGCAGGTTTTCGGGCTAATAGGTTCTTTCTTAAATAAGAAAGCGTAAGACCAGAATCTATTATATCTTCGACCAAAATAACATGACGATCTGTTAAATCGGTATCTAAATCTTTTATAATTCGCACAACTCCAGAACTCTTTGTTGCAGCCCCATAAGAACTAACTGCCATAAAGTCAACTTCACAATCAATAGGTATTGCGCGAATTAAATCTGCCATAAAAATGAATGCACCCTTAAGTACACCTATCATTAAAGGAGATTTACCTTCATAGTCAGTTGCTATAGCATTTCCCATTTCGATGAGTTTGGCTTTTATTTCCTCTTCGGCAACTAAAATATTTCCAATCTTTCCATTTGAATCTTTCATTAATTCTCCAGCTTCTTGTTCTTTAGGTCTTCTAATAATTTTGTTGTTTCACTCTGATATATCTTTGCATCTTTACGCCAAATAGTTCTATTTCCAGAGATTTGAGTTTTTGTAATTTCATGATTTACAACATCGAGAATATTGGACATCTCTTTGTCGGATGGTTTATCTCCTATGATCCAAGAACGTAAGGCATGATTTTGAAGCGAAATATCAAGTGCCCTTAAAGTTCGAGTGCTTGTATTACCGTCAAGTGGCCATGAACGTGCCCCTAAACTAGAAATAAATTTTTGATCTCTAGCTATATGATTACCCGCTTTTGATACTAATGGGGCAACATCACGATTCGAAATATCATCCATGAGCGGGATTAATTCATTTCTTACCCTATTTCTTACAAAGCAATCAAGGTCATTTGATGGATCAGAAAAATACTCGATTTCACACTTCTGAACGATTTCTTCGAGTTGGATTTTCCGCCAATTTAATAATGGTCGAACAAGATTTCCTCTTGCAGAGCTAAGTGCAGCAACGCCAGATCCCGAACCTCTCATAAGATTTATAAAGAATGTTTCTACATAATCGTCTAGATGATGTGCGGTTAAAATAAAATCGTAATTATTTTCTATACGTACCTTTTCTAATGCTTGATATCTAGCATCACGTGCACGAGACTCTATATTAGATTTATTATTTTTAAGATCAAGATCAACATGTTCAACAAAAAATTCAACTTTTAATTTTTTAGCCAAGTCACTAATTATTGTTTCGCATTCGCGAGTAGTTGGATTAATATTATGTTCTATATATACAAGAGCGAAATCAATATTTTGACTATATGAAATTAATGCTAAAGCTATTGAGTCTGCCCCACCCGAACATGCAATGAGAATCTTTTTGTTTTGTAATCTGGCAAAATTCCTAAATGTTTCTTCTTCGTTAGCATCTAATAAAGAAATAACTTGTGATGTTAATTCTTTAAAATTGATCACTATGAAATTTTACGGCCACGTTTTTTTGGGCCTAGAACATTTTTCCAATAATAATACGACATTAAAGCTATAACCGAAATTACTAGACCACCAAAAGCCCAACCTGGCCAAAAGAACCATCTAAAGATGCCTTTTTCTTTCGTAACATCATTTGTTACTACCTCATCGACAGCAAAAGCAGAGGTTATATTACTAAATATCATAATTAGAAATATTGAAATAACGTAAAACGATTTTGAGATTTGTTTTTTCATAGCAAATAAATATTAGTCGGCTTGAACACAAAAATCTTAGCCAGTATGATCATTTTTGCGAAAAAATTTGAAAAAATGATGCTTATTATTATGTTTTTCGTTAGATAAGGCAGATGGAAGCTCATTCATCCCTGGAAATCCGAAAGACATCAGCATTTTATTCTTCAAGTCTTGTGGCATACATTCTGGCTTAACGGACTTAATTCTTGCTCGAAATTTTTCCTCGAACACAATTCCATCCCTACAAACAATACAATCTTGTGTGTGCGTAGTTATTAATAACGTTTCATCGTCATCGGCACATCCATCAATGTATTTGTTTACAATTTCTAGAATCTTTTCACAATCAGAGCCGGGCCCACATGGATCATCTTCAATTCCCTTTATATCAAAGTTCACGACTTTTCCCCAGTACCTTCAGAGCCAGACATTTCTGCCTTAACTAATTCACTATTTTCAGTTTTTGAACTTAACGGGTATATGCCATTTTCGTTCGCATAATCAATTAACGCTTTTTGTAATGATTTTCTTCCCCTATGGAGCCTTGACATCACTGTTCCAGCTGGAATCTTTAACATTTCAGCAATTTCAGCATAACTTAGGCCCTCTACGTCAAATAATAATACAACTTCTCTAAATTGCTCTGGAAGGTCTTCAATAGCTTTAGAAATTTCAATGTCAGTAATTGAATTCAAGAATTCGTCCTCAACACTTTTTGAAACATCAGTTGCTGTTGAACCTCTTAATTTGTGATACATAAACATTTGTTCTGTATTCTCAATATCCACTTCTTTTGGTCTACGAGATTTATATCGATAGATATTTATATAGGAATTAGTCAATATACGAAAAATCCAAGCTTTTAAATTAGTCCCAGCTTCAAATCTGTCGTATGCCTTATACGCCTTTAACAATGTTTCTTGTACTAGGTCTTGTGCATCAGCAGGTTTCTTCGTTAAACGCAATGCTGTTGAATACAAAGAGTTCAGGTACGGATCAACATCTGCCATAAATGTTTCTTGTGATGCCATAATTAACTGATTCCTTTAATTAACTAATTTTAGTTAATACGAGTCTAGATACT
Organism: Acidimicrobiia bacterium; assembly: GCA_018057765.1. Classification (NCBI taxonomy): domain Bacteria; kingdom Bacillati; phylum Actinomycetota; class Acidimicrobiia; species Acidimicrobiia bacterium. Next base: position 27,119 of record JAGPDB010000016.1, on the reverse strand, counting down.
GTAATAGATGTGAGTTTTTCTAACTTTTGCTAACTATTTCTTATAATTCATGAATATCTTGCATCTAAAACACTATAAACATATAAAAATGATATGGAATTACTTTTCTCTATCAATCTTTTTGAAAAATGGTGAATACAATATTCCAACGAAGGTAGCTCGTAAATTATTATAATTTAATACTGAATCATTCAAAAATGATCGGGCCATTGCAATCTTTTCTTCAGTTCGGCCTAATTCGAATTGTAGTTGCATGAAATTTACTGATACTTTTAAACTTGGATATGCTTCACCTAAAGCAAAAATAGTCTTTGTGAACTCGTCATCATTTTTTGATCTAAGTTCAGCTGCAGCCTGTTGCAAATTAGCTTCGTGACCAGCTGCCCCATCAACAATATCTTTTAATTGTGGTATTAAATCACTGCGCCGTTTAAGCACAGTATCAATTGTAGATTTAGAAAGATTTACCTGTTGTTTTAATCTTATAAACCGATTAAAAGTACGTCCGAATTTTAAAATAAAAAAACTTAAACAATACGCTAAAGCAAGCCAAATATACGGCCAAATTGTTAAGTTGAAAGATGAAATTTCGTATTTGTCTGATTCGCTACTAGGCTTGATTGTTGCGTTATTTAAAATGATTAGCAATGCACCCACAATCATTCCGACAATAGCTAAAACAGCCCTGATCCTTTTTTGACTAGTTAATGCAGTTTTTTCTCCAGTCGAAGAAACGAATAACCCACCAAATTTATTACCTTTGTCAATTTTTAATTCATTTGAAGATATATTCCCAATTGGAAAACTTACATAACCATGTGCATAAATATCCTGCATAGGGGTAACAATTGTTTCAGTTACTCTTAAATCATTTTGAGTTAATTTATCAAATACAGATTTTATACCACTAATGAACGATTCGGATTTTGATGAGATATCTATGCTTGTCCATACTTGTTTCGTGTCATCGAAAAATTGTGTCTTGTCTGGGGAAACATAGGTAGTTGGAATATATTTTCCGACATTGACATGATACATATAAAATCCATCAGGAGAAGTTTGCCATTTTTTCACTTCCTGCTCTATGGAAGATAGAACTGGGCCATCCATTAAATATTTTGCTTTGCTGATAGCTTCAACTGATTTATTTTTTTCAGTGGATTTAGTCAAATATTTCTTTGCATGAGATGCGTTAATAAATATGCCGCCATATCCATCAACAATTCTAAAACCATCTGATGGCTTCTTTTCGAATATTTTTTTCCATTCTTTTGAATCATCTTTTTGTACATACTCTTCAACAATTACTTCGTACCATACACAATCAGTATTCATGATTGGACTTTTTATCAATGGTTTCAATTTTGCAAAGGCATCTAACTCAGTCGATGCTTTACCAATAATTTCACACATGCCTACTATTGCACCTGACGGCGAAACACTTGGTGTGTCAAGCATGTCCCAAATCCTCTTAGAAGTATAAAAGCATGCAACAAAACACACAAAACCTATAACTATCATTATTGCTATGTATATTGTCATAAGAGCCGAGAATGGGAATTGAACCCACGACCTACGCGTTACGAGTGCGTTGCTCTGCCAACTGAGCTATCTCGGCTTTTGAACTGTTTCGTCATCTTTGACAAATAAGTTTACTTATACTTTAGACATTAAAAGTGTTGCGAATAATGATTCCAAAAAGAGTGTTTCATTAGGGTTATAAATCAACTTTTCTCGGAATTCATCGATTATCGATAGCTGATATTGAATTATCCCTGTATTTAATTTCGATAGTTCAAAAAGTTCTGTCTGAAAGTAATCTAGAAAGTCTTCTATAAGTTCAGATTTCAATCTTTTCTCTATTGAATCAAATCTAACTTTTGATGCTGACAAAACAGATTTTTGAACCTTTTCTGAATATCCTGAATCTTTCATTTCTTTTTTTATCAAATCTAACTTTGATTTATTTTCAGTGATCAAACTATTTGATATCTCATCAAAAATCTCTAAAACTTGCGACGTGGAATTACTTACAATGCTTGCATTCAAAGTTAGAGTTGAGGCCAATTTTTGTGCTTTTTTTACCAAAGCCCTATTTCGTTTGGACATATTTAGAGCACGGTCTAACCTACCTCCACTATTGTTTGCAACCGACTTTGCAAGTTCTTCATTAACATTATTTTTTATCAAATAGTCAAAGACTAATTCGCTTGGCAAGGTAGAGAACTGTATTGGAAAACAGCGAGAATGAATTGTAGGCAAGACTAAGTCACGCTCCGGTGCAATTAATATCCAAACTAAATTTTCTGGAGGCTCTTCAAGTGATTTCAACAAGGAATTTGCACTATCTGAGCGTAATCTGTGAGCATCATGAATAATTAAAACTTTTTTTGAACTTTCTATTGGTGATTTAAAAAGTTCAACCAACATTGATTCGCGTACATCTTCCTTAATACGATAGCTAACACCAACAGGCTCAAATTCAATTACATCGGGATATAATCGATCTTGTATTCGCTGGTCTAAGACACCATTGTTTTCGATAATTCGTGAAGCAAATATTCGTGCACATTCTTCAATATTGGTACCACGATTTCCATAAAAGATGTAACTGTTGACTGGCTGCTTTAATGCATTCTCTAATTGAACAATTGCTTTTTCTTGTCCTTTGATACTTCCAAAACCATTCATGAATTAGACACAATCTTGATATCAATAATTTTTTTTATACGATCAAATACTTCATCTACTGAACCGTTTGCATCTATTTTTTCCCAATTATATTTTCCAGTCAGCATCCTATAAGCATCACGAACTTCTTGGTGAAAATCTGTACCTTCACGCTCTATTCGATCGGGATTTTTATCAGCACGCGCAATTGCTTTTTCATCTAAAATATCAAAGCATAGTGTTATATCTGGAGTATGTCTTCCTAATGCAAATTTACTTAATTCAAAAACTTGCTCAATCCCAAGTCTGCGTACAATACCTTGATATACAAGTGACGATGGAATAAATCTATCGCTAAGAACAATATCTCCACGTTCGATTGCGGGCATGATAATTTCATGTACGTCTTGAGCACGGTCGCTAGCCATCATTAATGCCTCAGCGTGTGGATCTATATTTAAATTTGTTTCCAATAATATTTTACGCAACATTAAACCTACTTCAGTGCCACCAGGTTCACGAGTTAAAACTACTTTGTGGCCTAGCTCTTCAAGATATTTTTTTGTTAATGCAATTTGAGTTGATTTCCCTACAGCATCAGGTCCTTCAAATACTATATGCACACCGTTACTCATTTATTTAACTTCTGTTCTGTCTTCATTAGGTAATTCCAACTTATTAGTAACGTCTGCGACTGGGTTCGCTACATTTGAATTCTCGATTTCGGTATCTGACATTTTTTCAGCGCTTCGCGATCGTTCCAAGATGTCAGAACCTTCAGCCTTGCTTTCAGATTCAGTGTTAGATAAATTAGCATTGATGATATCTTCATTTTTACGAACGGCTTTGTGTACTACTTGTGAACGGGCTAAGAATCCACCTACAACAATCACTAATCCACCCATTAATAATGTAACCCTTACACCTGGAAAATTATATGAGAAAGCACCAATAGAAAGTTTTGTTGTGCCAAAAATTTTTATTAAAATCCAATCATAAAAATCAGAGAATAATGGAGAAACGGCCAAGGCAAAAATCATACATATTCTCACTATTGTATAAAGTGCAGCAAATGTTCGTCCGCGTAAGTTATCTTCAACTTCTTCTTGTAATACAGTAAACCCTGTCACATATCCACTACCTGCAAATGCGCCAACTCCGCCAATAGCAATAACAGAAATCCAAGTATAGCTGGAAAGCGCTACTAATACTAATGACACTCCGCAAAGTACTATCGCGCTCCAAAATACTGTTCCTCGTTTAAGATATTTTTGTATGAACAACAAGGTAATAATTCCAACAGCAGCTCCAGTTCCCAAACCAATCATTAATAATGAATAGGTGCCCGAGCCACCACCCAGAACTGTAGATGCATAAATATTACCTAGTGGTACTAAAACGCCTCCACCGATAATACCAACACCTAGACCCAGCATCACTCCACGAACCAAACGTTCTTTTGCAATAAATTTATAGCCATTTTTTATTTCTGCAAACGTAGCAGCAATGTCTATGCGCTTTTCCGATAAAGCAGAATCAGAATTGTTTTCTTTTTCTAATTTCTCCTTTTCCATTCTTTCTAACTGAGAGGAACGTATATCTCGAAATACGCGAGTCAAACTAAATATTGCAATCGCAGAAATAATGTAAGTAAGCCCGTCAGCCCAAAGAGCAACGAACTCTTGATCAATATTTCCACCAAAAAAGTTTTTTGAATTTATGAATACTGCGACACTCGCCATTGCACCAAATACCATTGCCCCAATAGGAAAAGTTCCATAGGCACATGCGAGACCAAGAGAATTAGCTGTATCTAAATGGTTTGGTGTAATTAAATAAGGAATAGAAGAATCTTTTGCAGGACCCCATAATAACGTGAACATTTCCAAGAAAAAAGATATTACAATAAGCCCGATAAGTGAATTCCAGAATGGAAGCATGAATAAAAGAGCAGCTCTAGATAAATCACAAATAACCATTATCTTTCGTCTGTCTAGACGATCTACGATCAGTCCGCCAATAGAAGCTAGAAAAAGACCAGGAACAATTCTCACAAGCATGGGTAAAGCAACCGCATAACCTGAATTATTAGATACACGTGATGCGATTGCAATAATTGCAAATATCCCGATCCAGTCCCCTAAAGATGAAACGAATTGAGCTATGAAGACTCTCCAGTATCCATATTGGCGAAATGCCGCCCAAATATTCTTAGGAATTGGATCATCTGTCACTTGTATAGGTACAAACGGTGCCTCTTTATTCATAATACAATATCTTAGTATTAATCTTCTTAACTTTTTTCGCCGTCTTTAGCTTTTTTAGTAGTAGTTTTCTTTTCCGCTGCGTTCTGCTTATCGGAAGTAGGACGTTTTGAGTCAGTAACCTTAGGCTTCTTTAATACTTTCGCTACTGGCTTCTTTTTCGCTACTGGCTTTTTTTTCGCTACTGGCTTTTTTTTCGCTTTCTTTGTTACGCCACCATTTAAAGCGATTTTCTCTGCTCTAGCGATCAAAAGTTCCACTGCTTCATCCATAGTCAATGTCTCTGGAGTTTTACCTCTAGGAATGGAGGCATTAATTTCACCATCAGTTACATATGCTCCGAATCGACCATCCTTTACAAGGATGGATTTCCCTGAATCTGGATGTGCTCCTAAATCAAGTAATGGTCCTTTAGCTGTCGCAGCTCCCCTACGGCGTGGCTGTGAAAAAAGTTCAAGTGCTTGTTCTAAAGTGAGATCAAATAATTGAGTCTCTTCAGCAAGAGTACGAGAATCGCCTTTACCATCAACTGTTCGTGAAATATATGGACCATAGCGGCCATTCTGTACTGAAATTTCATTTCCATTTTCATCCTTACCAACTATGCGCGGTAAAGAAAAAAGTTTTATTGCATCCTCAAATGTGATATCTGCAATATTCATATATTTTAAAAGTGATGCAGTCTTAGGTTTTTCTAATGGTTTACCTTTTTTATCTTTCTCTACATCTTCGGGTAAAACACAAGTAACATAAGGACCAAATCGCCCATCTTTTACAACTATCATCTGATCGTTTTCAGGATAGATACCAAGTTCTCGTCCATCTTGTGATGCGCTTTCAAAAAATTCTTCCGCTATTACTGGGTTTAATTCATCTGGTGTTGTTCCATCTGGAATATTTGCACGTTGTGGTTCGCCATTAATATCACGTTCCAAGTAAGCACCATAGCGACCTACACGGACAACTATGTCTCGCTTTTTATCATCTTGGCCAATAACAATAGAGTTAATGGCACGTGCATCAATTTCCGCAACACGTTCATCGCCAACTAAAAACTTTAGACCTTCTTCAGGATCGAAATAAAATTTATTAAGCCAAGCAATAGAATCTTTTTCACCAAGAGCAATTGCATCTAAATCTTCTTCCATTTTTGCGGTAAATTCATAATCAACTAAATGCGGGAAGTGTTTTTCTAGTAATCCAACAACAGCAAAAGCAGTCCAGCTTGGTACCATCGCACTTGATTTTTTCCAAACATATCCACGATCTTGAATGGTTTGCATTACTGCAGCATAAGTAGAAGGACGGCCAATACCTCGTGCTTCTAGCTCTTTAACCAAAGAAGCTTCTGTGTAACGTGCTGGTGGAAGTGTTGAATGTTCTTTAGCTTCAACGCTTTTACATTTGGTTTTATCTCCAACAGCTAACGGTGGCAAAATAGATTCTCGGTCTTCTAAATCTGAATCAGGATCATCAGAGCCTTGAACATATGCTCGTAAAAAACCTGGAAAAACAATTGTTCGACCATGAGAAGTAAATGTTGCATTGTTTAAAGATGCCTTATTTTCATCAACGACGTCTTTAAGCGCAATATTAAATTTAACTGTTACTCTCTTGCCACGTGCATCACACATTTGTGAAGCAATAGTTCGCTTCCAAATGAGTTCATATAACTTAGTTTCATCTGTATCTAACTCGCTAGATAGAGAATCAGGTATTCTCATGTCATCACCAGCAGGACGTATAGCTTCATGAGCTTCCTGAGCATTTTTCACTTTTCTCTTATATTGACGAGGCGCATCAGGAACATATTCTTTGCCATAGAGTGACTCAATTCTTTTTCTTGAAGCTTTAATGGCCTGGTCAGATAGAGAAGTAGAATCGGTACGCATGTAGGTTATATAACCGCGTTCATATAACCTTTGTGCAATCGCCATTGTACGTGCTGAAGAAAACCGTAATTTACGTCCAGCCTCTTGTTGCAAAGTTGAAGTTATAAATGGAGGATATGGAGATTGCTTCCAGTCATTTTCTTCAGAAGAGCCGACTTCAAAATCTTTTCCAGAAACACTTTCTGCAATTTTTGATGCTGCGACTTCACCTATAGTAACTACAGTTGTTTTATTTAATTTACCTGTTTTTTCGTCAAAGTCTTTTGAGGAAGAAATCCTTTTGTCGTCAACATGTGTAAGTGTAGATTCAAATTCAATCTTTGTCTTTTCGTGCTTGAGTTCAGCAACAACATCAAAATATTTTGCGCTAACAAAAGCCATTCGAGCGCGCTCACGATCAACTACTAGACGCGTTGCAACACTTTGTACTCTACCTGCGCTGAGTTTTGGCATAACTTTGCGCCACAAAATTGGTGATGTCTCATAGCCTACTAATCGATCTAATATTCGTCTACCTTCCTGAGCAGCAACTAATTTTGTATCGAGTTCGCGGGCATTAGTTATAGCCTCATTAATTGCGTCTTTTGTTATTTCATGAAAAACCATTCGCTTTACAGGGATTTTTGGTTTCAAAATTTGTAGTACATGCCAAGCAATTGCTTCACCTTCACGATCTTCATCGGTTGCGAGATATAATTCACTTGCATCTTTTAATTTTCTCTTTAATTCTGCAACAACTTTTTTCTTTTCTGCTGGAACTATATATATAGGTGTAAAATTATTTTCTACATCAATCCCCAAACGTCCTGCAGGTGTTTTTTTAAATTGTTCTGGAATGTCAGCTGCTGTTCTTGGCAGATCTCTAATATGACCAACACTTGATTCTACAGTGTATTTACCTTCTAAGAATTGTGTTATTGTCCTGGCTTTTGCAGGTGATTCAACGATTATTAATGGTTTGCCCACGGACATCTCTCTTCTATTAATCTTTTGGCTTTAGCCTATGTAGCAACGCATATTTGCATTATGCGAGACATGTACTTTACTCTCTCGTACTACCTGAACGTAATATTTAGAAAAATAACTGACTAGAATCAATATTTATGTATATAGCTTCTATAATTTCATTCTTTAAAGATCTCTTAGACCCTTCTAAACTCGGTACTTTATTGGATAACCTAAGCCCATGGCAGTATATTGTACTTTTTGCTATTATATTTGCCGAATCAGGGCTTTTAATAGGCATATTCTTGCCTGGCGATACTTTACTTTTTACAGCAGGATTCTTGGCGTTTAAAGGGGATTTAAACATTTGGGTTCTTGTGCCACTTTTCTTTATAGCCGCATTTGTTGGTGACCAAACTGGATATTTGGTTGGAAACAAACTTGGTGAAAGACTTTTTAAAAAAGAAAATGCAAAAATACTAAAGAAATCACATATCGACAAGACTCATGCATTCTTTGAAAAACACGGTCCCAAAACTATTTTACTAGCTAGGTTTGTTCCAATAGTGAGGACAATCGCACCTACTATGGCTGGTACTGCCAAGATGAGTTACAAGACCTTTGTAAAATTCAATGCTGTTGGTGCAGCTCTTTGGGGTGTAGGTATTTCACTGCTTGGATATTTCTTAGGTTCTGCTATCGGAGAAAAGAATATTGATAAATATTTATTACCAATTATTGCATTGATATTTGTTATCTCGTTTATTCCACCAGTAATAGAATTTATAAAGCATAAAAAAGAACAGTCAGATGATTTAAATTCTGTCGATCCTAAAATAAAAACAGAAGAATTAAATACTGATACTAAAGCTTGATATTTTCTGTCTAGGTTTGGTCTTTAGAAAGATTATGTAGAACCTAAAGCAATGACTCCAATACCAATAATTGCAAGTATGAATCCGTAGTATTGATTCTTTGATATATGTTCATCATTCTTAATCTTTGCAAGAATAATGGTAACAGCTGGTACCAAGCCTATTAATAGTGCAGATATTATTAAAGAAACTCTTCTTTCTGAAAAATTAAAGAACCAAATTCCGCACATATAACCGGTACTTGATATTACTATTATGTGAACATACTTTAATACTGGTTTAATGGTGTCTCGCTTCACCAATAGATAGATAGTACCGACAATACAGGCTGGGATGGAAAGTATAAATATGCGTGTAATTATTGGAGTTTCTACTTTACTAATGCCTGTTAACCAAAGACTAAAACATAACCCTGAAATTGTTCCAGCGAATATTGAAAGTTTCGTTGAATTTTTTATTTTAGAATCTTCTGGTTCTTTAGTAATTGTTATAAATATGATTGCGATTATAGAAACCATTATCCCCAACCAAGTAAGTCTCGAAAGCGTTTTATTGTCTACAAATATTGAAAAGATTAGAGGAAAAACTAACTGTAATATTGCGGCAAGCGGCGCGACAATAGAAATTCTTCCTTTTGCCAAACCATAAACAAAAGTTAAAAATCCAATATTTCCAGAAATTGCAACTAATAAAGTTTTATTATTCTCGCCTATTGTTCCATAATCTTTTTGAAAAAATAATAAAGTTCCGAGCAAACAGAATTCAAATATATATGCAACTGCAGTTGAAGCAAATACCGAACTCTTGCTAGCTACATGACCGACATAAAAGTCACCTGAACCAAATAGTATTGCAGCGAAAATACCAGCACCAATCCCAAATACATAAGTTGAATCGAGCACTGCAAGCATTTAATAATTCTAGATTATCTTTTTATAGCTCCAAGGTTTAGCCCTGTTGAGATTATACCTTTGAGGAAAAAGGGAATAGCTTCGCGGGTTCGACCTAGGAAAGAAATGTCTTGACTTTATGGGAGTCTCATGAGATGATCTCTTTAGTCAAGCCCTGGGTTTTTGCGAACCGCAGGGCTTAGGTTTGCCCAATTTTATTTTTACTAAGCATAATATTTTCCAGTTTGTATATTGTCTTATCCTTTTGTATCAGATTTAGCAGATAACTCTTCTACCAAATCATCGCCAAAACCTGAAGGTCTTGTTTTTGAATATGTTATTGCACTTAAAATAATCACAATAGCAATACCTGCAACTATATAGCGAGCATTGTTATCACTCATTGAAATTACAGCTGGAAGAACAAGAAGTGAAACTAAGTTCATCACTTTGATCAATGGGTTTATAGCTGGTCCTGCTGTATCTTTAAAAGGATCACCAACAGTGTCACCAATAACTACAGCTTTATGAGTGTCTGAACCTTTACCACCATGGTTTCCAGATTCAACAAATTTCTTTGCATTATCCCAAGCACCACCAGAGTTAGATAAAAAGTTAGCCATCAATTGACCAACAACAATTGCTGATGCCAAATAAGCTCCAAGTGCAAATGCCCCGAGACCAAAACCAACAGCTACTGGTGTCAGCACAGCTAACAATGCTGGAGTTGCAAGTTCGCGTAGAGAGGCTCCAGTACAAATATCGATAACTTCTTTATAGTCAGGCTTTTCAGTACCTTCCATAATACCTGGCTTGTCATGAAATTGTTTACGAACAGCTTGAACTATAGTTCCTGCAGTACGAGACACTGCCAAAATAGCTAACGATGAGAACATGAACACTACAGATCCACCGATTAGTAATCCAATAAATGTTTTTGGATCGGCAACGTTAAACGCGACTGTTTCAAATGCTGATTTTCCAGATTTAATTCCTGCAGCAACAATTGGATATTTATCTGCACCGTCATTGAAAATAGTTTCAACAAATGAAGCAAAAAGAGCTACCGCTGCAATTACAGCTGAACCAATAGCAAAACCTTTAGTAACAGCTTTTGTAGTATTACCTACTGTGTCGAGACCATCAAGAATTTCTTCTGTTTCACCTTCAAAAACTCCGGACATTTCTGCAATACCTTGAGCATTATCGGCAACAGGACCGAATGTATCTTCAGCAACAACTATTGCTGTAGTGCTTAATATTCCTATACCTGTAAGTGCAACTAGGTAAAAAGAAAAGGAAGTGTTTCCTCCACCTAAAGAAATTGCAACACCAATAGCGCCACAGATAGCAAACAAAGCCCAAACAGCAGATTCAAGCCCCGATGAGATACCGCTAAGCACAACTGTTGCAGGACCAGTTTTTCCAGATTCCGCAATACTTAAAACTGGTTTGAATTCACTAGATGTATAATATTGAGTTATTCGAGAGGCAACTTGTCCTAAAACTACTCCAGCAAAAATTGCGAAGAATAATCTTGTTCCAGGAAGACTAAGAGCTTGTGGTCCACTTCCAGTTTTGTTTCCAATGTAGCCAAATGAGACAATAGCTGCACCTATAAGAGTGAGTATTGAAGCGTAAGTGAGTCCTCGGTTTATTGGCTTCAGAGCATCTTTTTCCCCTTCTTTAGCTTTAACTAAAAAGATAGAAATCATTGAAGCTAATAGACCAACAGCCATAATTGCTATAGGAAAAATAAGTCCTTTAGATGATGAACCTTCTAATCCAATTCCAGCAAAAGCGCTCACACCTAAGATGATAGAAGCAACAAGTGTCACACCAAAACTTTCGAAAAGATCTGATGCCATACCAGCACAGTCACCAACATTGTCGCCAACGTTATCTGCAATAGTTGCAGGGTTACGAGGATCATCTTCGGGAATTCCCTGTTCAACTTTACCAACAAGGTCAGCACCAACGTCAGCTGCTTTAGTAAAGATACCTCCACCAACACGCAAGAAAAGAGCTAGTAGTGAACCACCAAAACCAAAACCAACAAGAATTGCTGACGCACTATTTTGAAAGATCATAACAATAGTTGTTGCGCCAAGAAGTCCAAGACCAGCAGTAAAGAGACCACAAACACCACCAGCTTTAAAAGCTACGCCTAATGCATTATTCATTGAACCTTTAGTTGCACAATGTGCAGTACGAACATTCGCACGAGTTGATAACCACATTCCAAGAAAACCAATACCACCAGAACATAGAGCACCAACAACAAATGCTGCAGTTCTAAAAGTTCCGCTTTGAGCAAAACTTAGCGCTGCAATACCTGAATCTTTCGATATAGCTTTAGAAGTGAAAAATACAATTGCTCCTACTGGAACAACAATTGTTGCAATAGTTTTAAATTGTCGCATGATATATGCCATTGCACCATCTTGAATAGCTTTTGCTATCTCTTGCATTTTTTCTGTACCGGTTTCTACTTTAAGTACAGTTTTAGTCAGCAGTGTACCTACTACTAAAGCAACTATTGCTGTTGCGAATGCAAACCATAACCATTTCCAGTCTGAATTACTCAAAACGAAGTTTTGGTAACCCCCCTCAGCTGCAATAATCATCTTTCCTCATTTCATAATCTGCGATTTAATAATAAATCGTAATGGCAAATACTACATGGGATTTGATGAAATTTAGAAATTTTAAGAAATATACTTACATATCTGGGATCGGTTCAAGGAGTGTGTCTAAAGATTCACTTAGATCTGGTTCTACAACAGTTTCTATTACATCCGGTATTTTCCATTTTGATGAATAGAGACCAATAATGATTTGGGTAAGAATATGGCAAATGGCTAGAACACTAAAAGCGATTTTTGAGCCATATGCATCTATAGCATAACCAGAAATTAAAGTTGCCATAAGAAAAAACAGTCCTAGAATACCAGAGAAGACAGACGCAACCTTTCCTTTTAAATCAGGTGGTGCAATCATTTGTATTTCAGTAAGTATTCCAGTTAACGTTCCTAGATGCGCCCATCCATAAAAACCAATAGCAATACAAGCCCAAAATAAATTAGGGGCAAATCCATATGCAAAAACAGTGAAGGGAACCATGCGTGCAAGTAGCAAAATAGTTTTATTCTTTCCGTATTTATGTGTAAGCGAAGAATACAAAACAGTAATTAGAATTGCGCCAATAGCCATCGAAACATTAAATGCAGATGTTCCAAAAACGCGTGAATGGTATACCTCATCTGCAACATTAGGAATAGCTGCAATAAGCCCTCCAGCAAAAAATACCGAAGCACTATGAGTTGCAACAACACGTGAAAGCTTTTTCTCTTTGAACATCCAACGTACTCCATCAGCCCAAGTTAACCTCGAAGTAGATTCTCTAGGATGTGAAAGTGTTTTTATCGATAGTAAGGTGACAATTACGGCCCAAAAACTTGCAGCATTAACATAGAATGCAAATTCAAAATGGTCATTCCCGACTAATAAACCTGCAACTACAGGACCAATAATTCGAGCCATATTCCATTGAGAGAACATTAAGCTCATAGCAGCAGAGTATATTTTTGAAGGAACAAGTTCTGACAGAAATGCTTGATAAGTAGGAAAACTAATTGAGTCCACAACACCGGTTAATCCAACGAATACAATTAACATCCATGGTTTAATTGATCCAAACGATACTAATACACCTATCGAAATAGCTATTAAAGATGAAGCAAAATTTGTTAAGATCAATAATTTTTTACGATTAAACCTGTCTGCACACCAGCCACCTAGAGGAGCAATAAAAACGTTTGCGCCAAACCTCATAGCAAAAGCAATACCAACATATATAGCGCTATGGGTTAGCACCTGCATGAAAATCCCGATTACGACAGTCTCAACCCAAGAGCCAACATTAGAGATTAACGATGCAGCAAAAACTTTTTGATAATTACGATTTTTTAACGCATATAAAGATCGAGGGAGTTTTACCACGATGCAATTCTAACAAATTGGCTGCGGATAAAGCCCTCTGCAAGGACGGACCTTAAAAGAGATTTAGTCTATTTGATAAGGAACAGAAGTTACGACTGTATTTTTCCTAAATAGTAGACGACCCTTTAACATCAAAGCACTTTGGTTATGAAGCAAATGTTCCCACCAATGATGTACAACAAATTCCGGGATCACTACAGTAACGATGTCATTGTCATAGCGTTTATCTAAATCTTCAACAGCACTAAGAATTGGTCGCAAAAGCTCTCTATATGGGGAATATATAATCTCAATAGGAATATCCATTTTGAAGCTATTCCATTGAGCTAGAACCTTCTCACGTTCTTCTTCATCGCTCACAACTGTAATTGCCACAAGATGATCAGGTGTAAGCGAACTCGCGTATTCAATGGCTTGTAATGTACCACGATGCATACGACCGACTAATACCATTACTGTATGGTTCATACGTTGAGGTTTATAGTCACTAGGAACTGCTATGGAACTTTGAACATGTTTATAATGTCTATGTACAGATTTAAAAAGTGAATAAACAACAAGGACTACAAGGATTGAAACCCATGCGCCGCGAGTAAATTTTGTTATGGCAACAACAAGCAGAACAACAAATGTAGCAAGGGTTCCGATTGACGAAATGATCATTCCACTAATAGATCGATTTTCTGCTTTCTTCTGATACATAACCATACCGAGTTGCGACAATGTGAATGAGGTAAATACACCAACAGCATAGAGTGGCATTAGCGCAGTTTCTACACCACCAAATATCCAAACTAAGAATATTGCAGCTAGTCCAAGGACTATAACGCCGTTAGAGAAAACCAGTCGATCTCCCCTATTTGTAAATTGGCGCGGTAAAAACCCATCTTTAGCTACAATTGAACTAAGTCTTGGAAAATCTGCATATGCAGTGTTTGCTGCAAGCATTAAAATTAGAGCTGTAAAAATTTGTAGTAAAAAATAGATGATTCCTTCACCAAAAACTTGACGTCCCATTTGAGAGAAAACACTTTCGCCTTGTTCTAATGGGACAGGATGTAACCTTGATGCCAGTAGAGAGACACCGAAAAATAATGTACCTAATATTACAGCCATCATTATTAAAGTACGACTAGCATTTCTTGGTGAAGGTTTCTTAAATGCTGGAACACCATCACAAATAGCTTCAACTCCAGTTAGAGCTACAGCACCTGAAGCAAACCCTCTAAGCAATACTATTACCGCTAATCCACCTCCTGATTCTTTTAAACCTTCCTTTGCAGACTCAGCAGAAAATTGAGCAAAATCAATTTTTGAAATACCTCCAAACCAATCGAAGTAACTTTTTGTTAAACCATAAAAAATAAGTGCGGAAACAACTGCTATATATACATATGTTGGTACTGCAAAAATTCTGCCACTTTCCTTAACCCCTCTTAAATTCATTATTGATATAAATACTATTGCTCCTATACACATAGCAACTCGGTGATCGGCCCAAGTGGCAAAAGCAGGTATTGATGTAACTGCTCTAACGCCCGCACAAATAGAAACTGCTACTGTAAGTACGTAATCTGTAAGTATTGATGCTGCTGCAACTAGCGATGCGTTCTCTCCAAGGTTTTCTTTTGAAACGATATAACTACCACCACCATGTGGATATGCATATATAGTTTTTCGATATGATGTAACAACAATAGCTAGTAGTAGCGCAACAACTATTGCCAGTGGAACTAATTTATTTAACCCTATAGCTAGCGATGAACCAAAGAGTGCTGTTACTAGAAGTATCTCCTGTGTAGCATACGCAGTTGATGAAATGGCATCACTAGAAAATACTGCAAGTGCAGTAGTTTTGTTTAATGTTTGATGTTCCGCTTCATTACTCGCGATTGGTTTGCCTAAAAATACTCGTTTTATAATAGTCATTAGAACAGTCTTATCTTTATTTAGTGCCGACTCAAGTATTTAGAAGCATTAATTCTTCTTTTTGAGCTAAGTATAATATTGAATATAGGGTAAAATTTCTCTATGCATTATTTAATTGTTGGAGCAGGACGAGTTGGTCGAGAACTAACCAAAGAACTCTTAAAAAGAGATAACACTGTTTGTTTGATTGATAAAGACCCAACATCCTTTGCAAGGATATCTGAACACCCAAACTTATCGACAGTTACGGGGGTAGGTTTTGATAGACAGGTTTTAGAAGCAGCCCATATTGAGGATACACATGGCTTAGCTGCCGTAACGAACGGCGATAATAGCAATATAGTAATTGCACGAATTGCCAAAGAAATTTTTCATGTTGATCATGTAGCTGCACGAATATATGACCCACGTAGAGCAAGTTTATATCATCGTTTGGGTATTTCTACCGTTGCTACAGTTTCCTGGGCATCAAAAGAATTTATCAAAAAGCTAACGCCTGATAATGATAATCAAGATTGGGTTGATGGCACAGGCGAAATAGTTATAATAGAAAAGCTATTGCCAAATATTTGGGCAGGTAAATCTTTGAATCCATTGTTTGAATCTGAAGATTATGTTCCAATAGCTTGGAGTCACCTTGGTGAAACAAAAATAATTAAACCAGGAACTAAAGGTCAAGAAGATGCAAGAATCTATTTTTCTTGCATTAAATCAAAAATAGATGAGCTGAACGAAAAATTAGCAAATCCCGAGTATACTGCGGGTGAGATTAAATGAAAATTCTTATAATAGGTGCTGGAACACAAGGAAAATTTATTGCAAGAACTTTAGCTAATGACGATAACTTTGTAACTGTTATTGATAGAGATTTTAAAGCCGAAGAGTTATTATCTTTTGCTTCGAACCCTCATGTCAACCTTGATGTGATCATCGGCGACGGTTGTGACTACGACATACTAGAAAGAGCAGGATGTGATTCTGCAGATGTCGTTTTTTCTTGCACAGGTGATGACGAGGATAATTTAGTTGTCTCATTACTCGCTAAACAAGAATTTGGAGTACCTAAGGTATTAGCTCGCATTAATAACCCCGAAAACAAATGGCTATTTAACGACCACTGGGGAGTAGATCGGGGTGTTAGTGGGACCCATATTTTAACTTCATTAGTTGAGGAAGAATTAACTAGCGATCATATAGTTGGTTTATTAAGTTTTGATGATGGCAAAGTCGAACTAGTTGAAATTAGAATCTCGCAAACATCAGCTCTTGTAAATAAGCAATTATCAGATATCGAACTTCCAAAAGAATGTTCTATAGTTGCTATTCTGCGTAATGGACATGTTGTTTACTCAAGAGATGATACAACTCTTTATAAGGATGATGAAATTATTATCCTAACTAATACAGTTGCGAGTGAAGAAGTTCGTGAAATTTTTGAGGCTTCACTTTAACATTTCCATGTTGGCTGTCAGAGCTGTTAGCACTAACACTCATTGACGCTATTACAGCAAGCATTCAAAACATTTGCATTGATACATGTTCATATGAACATCTATGGCAGTCAATGTGAAAAAATCAAAGTATTTGATAGTGAGGATTTGCAATAGTCAATTCACCTTCATCAATTTGAGCTAATCCCTTCATAAGCACCAAACAGCCTAACGATATACCCTTAATTTCCTTACGTCCAAAAAACCATCCATCCATTTTCCCAGTCCCATCGTCGATGATAACTTCGTACCAATAGCTATTAGCCTTAGGAACAATTCTTGTGGAAACTACGTTGCCAACAACAATAACTTTTGTCCTATTTTCTACTTTCGATATATCAATAGCATCAAATCTCATTTTGGCTGTCGTTAAAGTTGGACCTGCTGTAACAACCTCATAATTCGGGTTGCTATTATTCGTTTTACGTTTAAAGAATGGAATCATATCTACATTTTAAGTGCATCACTGAATGAATGCTGGTTTTCTGCAAAAATGTCTAGGTGACAAAACCAAGAATATTTAAAACGTTTATCTGTATTTTGGCTATTATACCTTTGCTTTCTTTAGCAAGTTGTTCTAATTCTCAAAACTTAAAGGATAAAAAAAGTAAATCTAGCAATAGCAACAATTCGATAACAATAAGATTTAATTCTAAAACTACAACCGAAAATGGTAAAACAGTTGATAATATCGAAAAAGCTTCTTTAGATAAATACACTAAAGCATTGTCTGATGTATTCTCAAAAGGTTCTAGAATACCAGCATTGTTTAAATCAGAAATCTTTACTCAAGCACAATCTATTTTCGAACCGCCTAAAAATGCAACCAAAGAGAATGTAAATGTAGATTTAAATATATTGAAAAGTGAAACTGCCACTGACAATATTGGTGTTGCGCATATCAAACAGTCCAAAACTGAAGCAGGTAAGGCAATCGAAAGAAGCGGTACTATTTATTTTAACAATGAAGGTATTGTTATAGGCTATAAATTAGATTTATTTCCAATTGCCACAACAACCGATTCGAAAGTTGAAAAATCATGAGTATTGTATTTCCAGTAAAAAGAATTGCAAGTCTTTTCTCTGGATTAATTATCTGCATAGTGACATTGTCACTATTAAGCATTGGTTTCCTAAGCGCAGTTACAACTGGTCAAATAAATTTAGCAAGCCCAAAAGGAAAACTAATAATCACTGCTAGGCACCTTCAATCAAATAGAAACCTCGCAAAAAATAGTATTGTACTCCCAGTTAGATCTGATGTGTTCTATTTATTAGTTATTGGTAATGACTACCGTCCTGGTGTTGAAGGCAAGCGTGCTGATTCTTTACATTTGCTTGGAATAAACCCTGGAGAAAAGAAAGTATCGATGATAAATTTCCCCAGAGATACCAATGTTGCAATACCCGGTCATGGCACTAATAAAATTAATGCTGCAAATGCATTTGGTGGCTCTGAATTAACTGCACAAACTATAGAACAATTAACCGGAGTATCAATTAGTTATACACTAGAGGCAGATTTTGCTGGTTTCACTTCACTAATTGACTCACTTGGTGGACTTGAAGTTACAGTAGATAAAGAAATGCATGATAAAAATTCGGGAACAGATTTTTCTCCAGGTACTATAAGGATGGGTGGTGCATCAGCTTTAGCTTTTTCGCGTGATAGACATTCATTTTCTAATGGTGATCTACAAAGGTCCCAAAACCAAGGTCAATTATTAATATATGCATTAAGAGAGATGCAGAATGTTAAAAATAGCACTCCAAATAAATTTGAGTCTGCATTTGCCATTACCCAACATATACAATTAAAAAATCTCTCATTAAGTGATATATTTTTTATGATGGAGTTAGCAACAGAGATTAACATTGACAATATTTCAAATATTACAGTTCCTTGGCAAGGTTCAAATACTTTGGCTCCAAGAGCTAGTGATCTATTTAATGATTTTAAAGATAATGCAATTATTGATACTTACGTTCCATAATTATTTAATATCTGCTTTAGCTATTGCTTTAATTATCTCCCCATCTTGATCTATCGAAACAATAACTTCTACATCATTGTTTGTATATTTACACGATTCCAACACTGCGCCATTTTTTTGTGCAGCTATCCTTGCTGAACTACAAGCCTTAGATATTGAAAAATGAGCTATTTCATATGCTGCACTTAAAGAAGCTGCGTCAGCTGCATTCTGAGCTTTTCCTTTTACGCTGACCACTCCACCCAATCTTATTAAGCCCATTGCTAAAACTAATGCTATTGAACAAAGTCCTAACCCAACAATTGTTATACTTCCATTTTCATTAAAGTTTTGAGTTTTCATTTTTCAATTCTCATAGAGGTTTTTGAGCTAACGGTAACATCGGGAAATATAACACCCAATATTGGCATATTTGATTTAACTACTTTTGAAACTGTTACTGTTAAATATTCGCCTTGTGTACTTGGTCTAGAAATACTAACATTTGCATCTTTTAAAATCTCTTGTGCTTTTGCGACTGCTCTTTCTGAATTATTCTCAACACTTAGAATCCTTGCGGCTTCACGTGAAGAGTTTGTAACCAATATCTTTTTTTCAACCACTAATCCTACTTGTACAATAAGCAATAGAAATATTGCGATCACAGGTATTACAAGAGCGAACTCAACAGTCGCCTGCCCTTTTTCATCATATTTTATTAACATTTCAATCCTTTAATAAATGTTTGAGACCTATATAGGGGTATTGGCCTCAAACATGTTTTGACTATATGTGGCTCATTACGGTTTGTATTACTTTGTTAAAAACTGAAGTTATTGCACCACCACCAGCAAATGAGATGAATATTCCGGCTAATGCTGCTGCACCAACTATAACTAATCCATATTCTGCCGTTGATTGCCCTTTTTCATCCAGACCTAAAAACCTAGAGTTTAATTTCGAGTGTAATTTTCTGAGAAATTTCATCATGTTCCTTCTTAATTTATTGATTAACTTGTTTTAAGGGAAGTGCAGGGAAATTTAATTTTAAATTCCAATATTGAATATTCCATTAGCCAATGTAGGAATCACACTTAACAGCATGAATGCGGGTAATATACATATAACCAAGGGAAATAACATTGAAATAGGTAGTTTTTTTATCGCAGATTCTGCTTCACGTCTGATCTTGTTCATTGAATCTTTGTGAAGTGAATCTAACGTGGGTAATACATCTGTTCCACAATCACATGATTCAGAAATCACATGTGCAAAAATTCTAAATTGCGGATTGTTTTCTAAGTTAATCAAAGAATTTTGTAATGATCTACCGGCATCTATTTCTTTTATTACATTATTAATATCTTCTTTACATGACTCAGGACAATATCGAGCAATTTTGCACATCACGTTTAATATTGGCATCCCCGATGAAATTCCTACACTAAATAGACCATAAACCATTGGAAGGTCTCTAATTAATATTTGTCTTTTTAATTTATTTTCTTTTTCTACTTTTGCTCGTAATTTTAAATCTTTTAAAATTGTTTTTTGTTTTTCTATGATATCCATATCCCTATACCTTTTCTTATCATCCTTCTCATCCACATTATTCCTATTACTTCCATGCCGATACCTGTTATTAGACACATGATTCCTAATGGGTTATCAAATAGAAAAGTACTACCACCTAAACCCATTATTGTAGAAAGTCCTAAAAATCCTATTGGTAAAATACTTATCACCATTGCTGACATTTTCACTTGGGCTATTGTTGATTTGGTATCACCTAGAAGTTCGTATGTGTGGTGAAAACAGTCACCGATTCTTTCAAATATTCTTGCAGAATTTCCTCCCATTTGATGAGCTAGAACTATTGTGCCACATAACATTTTTTCTGATTCATTCTTAATGATTGTATTATTTGTGATTGTTTTTTCTATAGCAAGTTCTACAGAATAGCCATTATCTATATATTTATTTATATATCGTACTAATTTAATTTTTTTATATTGTTTTTGAACATTTTTTAAAGCATCAATCAATGATTCCCCGCTTCTAAGTCTTCGTGCAATTGAGTAACAAAGCTCATCATTAATTTGTTGTAACGAAATAGATAATAATCGTTCCTTATATAATAAATATGCATATAACCCTATGATTGCGAACACTGGGGAAATAAATACACCCAAAGGATTAATGCTAAATCCAATCATGCCAGCTACAACGATATAGTAAAGCACAAGTTGTCGAATTTTTGGATCTTCATATTCGAAGCCAGCGGCTTTTACTTTGACGAAAATATTTTTCCAAAGGACATTGTTAGAACTTTTTAATTTTCTAACTTTTTTATTATCTAAATTCATTAAGAAAAATATAAGTGAAAATAACAATATCAACGAGAGTAATAAATTTATAGTATTAACCAACATTTGTTTTCTCTATATCAATTTGAATTATTTCTCTTTTACCATTATCGCGATTAATTTGACTGATTGATTCGATTATCCTATTTCCATTATTTAAACGTTTTACATAAACTATTAAATCAACACCAAAATATACTTGTGTGACTAATGCTTCGAATGGAATTTGAGCACCTGAAAATAAGGCAAGAGTCGCAATACGTTGTATTACCTCATTGGGTCCATTTGCATGCACACTACATAATGATCCATCATGGCCAGTATTTAGTGCTTGTAATAGATCTAAGGCTTCACCAGAACGTACTTCACCGACAATAATTCTATCTGGTCTCATTCGCATACTTGCTTTAACTAAATCACCCATTGTTATAGTACCTACTCCTTCACTATTAGAAGTTCGAGCTATTAGACGAACAAAATGTTCGTGTGATGTAGCAAGTTCAGCTGTCTCCTCTATTGAAACTATACGCTCACTTGAAGGTATTAAATGTATAAGAGTATTTAATAATGTGGTCTTTCCACTACTAGTGCCACCGGCAACTACAATATTTTTAGATTTTTTTATTGCATCTATAAGTATTTCTTTTTGAATTCTAGTTGGATAAAATTGATCTAGGTCTAATGATTGTTCTATAAATTTTCTTATTGTTAAGTATGGGCCATCGGCTGCAATAGGTGCCATCACACCATGGAATCGCGAGCCATTATCAAGCCATGCATCTACAATTGGTGATGCTGTATCAAATCTGGCACCCACACCAGCCGCTATTTTTTGAATTATTCGAATTAATTCGTCACTCGTTGTTTCAATAGCTACTTCATCAATTTTTCCTTTTCTGTCTATGAACATTTTTGTTGGTGAATTAATCATTATTTCGTTAATCGTTTCATCTCCAATGTATATGTCTAATAATCCATAGCCACTAACATCACTCATCATTGATTCGTATAGCAGTTCGCTAGCTTTCTTATCTAGTAGTGGGAATCCTAAATCAATTTCGGATTTTACAATATCTCGTATTGACATTTGACCATCAAGATCATTTTGATGATTTTGCACTCGAGATACAACCCTTTCATGTAATGTTTTCTTAGCATCCGAAATTAAATTTGACATCAACTCCTTCCTTTGTCTTTAATACCATCAAATACGTCGTGTAAGTGAGAAGTGTAAGAATCATTTATTGCTCTAGTTTGAATCTTATTTTTTGTGTTTAGAGATTTTTCGCTAATTATATCGACCCCATCTCTATTTCGAGATTCGGTTTCTAGGACATCCCAGAAATTTCGATTATTATGTTCTTCTGCATCATTAAAAATATCGAATGTATCGTTTGATAAGCTTTGAATCCTGTTATAGTTTTTATTTTTTGCTTTGCTTACATTTTGATCATTAAAATTTGTCAACATTGTTTCAAAATATTTATTAACGTCGTGCATAAATTTATCAATTGCACTTATCATGTATTTTGGTGTTCTAAAAAGCAAAACACCCGCATCGATAACTTTTGCAAAATCTCTTCTGGCTTCTATCTCTATAATACATTTGAGTTTTAACACAGTACCCATTTGTTTGGCTGTTATTGATCGGCCAGATTCTGCAATATAAATAGCGACATCACTTTGCTCTAAGTATGGGTGCTTTGTTGCCCTGCTAAGTGTGATATAGCATCCTCTAAGCACCATAAATACAAAATCAGAACTTTCTATTAGTGCATTATTGAGCTCATTAATATTGGTTCCAATATCAATAATATAATTAGATTCACTTGTTGATAAAGTGGAAATGATTTCTTGGATTTTAAACTTATTATTTCCATCGCTTTGCACACATTTATCTATGTAACAATTCTCTTTTATTGAACTGTAACTTACATATGAAAAATTATCTTCAATAAAATTTGAGATCTTTTCTAGACTATGTGATGTCGGTGTTGCAGATTCTAGCCACTGAATGAAGCCATATTTAGATTCTGAATTGAATCCAACAATGGTCTCAATATCACCATTTGCTGCATCTATAAGAACTGTTTGCTTAGCTAGTATCATAGAGCAACTTTTCGCTAACAAGGCCGCACATGTTGAAGTACCTGAACCACCTTTTGGTGAAAAAACTGTAATGAGCATCGTATAACCCTTTATATCAGTAACGTAGCAAGAGATGCATATACGCTTATTTAAAGGGAAGGATAATTGATCTACTAGACATTTAGTAACCAACAAAACTAAAATTAATACAAATTAAAACATTAGTCAAGAGATTGAATAATAAATGACAAAAAAAATTGATAACAAATTAATATCTGGAGCTTTCTTTGATTTAGACAAGACCATTATTGCTAAATCGTCTATGTTGGCATTTTCAAAAACGTTTAGAAAAAATGGATTATTGAGCCGAAGAGCCCTAGTTCAAGCTGCTTATGCTCAAGTAGTATTTCAGTTAGTTGGTGCAAATGAAAATAAAATGGAACGACTTCGAGGAATAGCTTTAGAGTTGACTAAAGGCTGGAATCATGATCATGTGAAAGATCTAGTTAATGAAACAATCCATGATGTTGTTGTACCAATTATTTATGAAGATGCAATTGAGCTCATTGATAAACATAAAAGTGAAGGCCACCTAGTATTTATTGTTTCTAGTGCGCCAATAGAAGTCGTAGAACCCATTGCTTCTCATTTAGGTGTTACAGATTTTATTGCTACTACAGCTCGACTAGATGAAAATGGAAATTATTCAGGTGAATTAGATTTCTATTCCTACGGAAGTTATAAGCCACAAGCGGTATTGCGTCTTGCTAAAGAATATGATCTAGATTTAGAACATTCATTTGCTTATAGTGACTCAATTACAGATGTACCTTTACTTGAATGCGTTGGTAATCCTATTGCTGTTAACCCTGATAAAGAATTATATAGAGTCGCAAAAGAGCGCGGCTGGGAAATAAAGTATTTTTCAAGGACTGTTTCATTGTGGGATAGACTCCCAGTTAGATTTTTCCAAAATGGTTGGGTACGAATTATCTCGGGAACAATTTTTACTTTAGGTATAAGCGTATTGCTAATGCCAAAATCTATTATTAAGAAAAAATAATTTATTACTATAAACCTATTGGTTCTATCCCATAATTGAAAATTGTGCTTATTGCAGTGTTATAAAGTGTTAAATCCTTTATATCTCCCCAGCTTTTTGCAAATACTGCTTCTACATCGAACCCTAAGTGTTGCAATATCGCCATTGAAATCAATGGCAGTTGGGTTGTACCTGCTTTTCCTGCGCCTGTTATATCAACTAAATTTTCTTTAAATTTAAAAGTAGATAAACCATTGTCTGAATATGGGCGTAAACATCCTGAGATATCATCAATACCCATTCTTTGTATTTCATCAATGTCGAAGTATTCTTTTATTGCATCCAAAAAGGCTTGTTTGCCTGCTTGTAACATAGCATCGCCCATTGCTCCAAAATAGCCTATCTGGTTTAACCCTCCAGATATTGATAATCTGCCATTTGAGTTTGGCGTTACATTTACATATCCAATTGGAGGATCTAGTGCAAGTTTGAATGGCTTTGTAATTCCAAGTTTCGTATTATCTACACTTGCCCAATAGCCTCCAAGGCTTGTTAATCGTTGTTGGCCGATGTTTCTATGAACTCCATTATTTGCAAGTATGACTAATCCCTGAGTATTTTTAATTTTGGATATTCGCCTATTAAAATTAATTGTTACATTTTCTTTTCTAGATAATTCGTTTAATAATGCCAACGCAAAAGATCGTGAGTCAACTGAGGCTCCGGGCAGCACTAGATGATTGTCATACACTGATCTTAGAAAAAATGGCTGTCCAGTATTTGAACTAGAAATTGTTTCACTATTAGTTCCATGCCAATAAAGTTGTTCTTCTGTTAATAGATCGGCATCAAAATTTTCTTTATTTATGTGAAATATATCTACTGTTTTGCAAGAAAATAAGAATTTAGATAAATTCGCATTTGATAGAGCTAGCCACAATTCTAGACTTGCATAATTGATTTGTGAATGTAAACTATTTTTTTCAACATCATACACAGGTTCAAAATAATTCATTGCTCCATCGATTTGAACAAATGTATCGCGTCTTACATTCTGTCCATTATCTGGGGCAATGACCAACTTGTCAACGAATGGATTGCCAGGAAGTGCTTCAAAGTGCATAGCATCTGCTCTTGGCAGGACAAGTCCTTCGGTGCCGGTAATTTGACGTATACAATTAGCAAGTGGGTCACCGCCAAATGTTGGGGAATTATCTTTAGAACGCAAACTTTTTCTAGGATCCGGTTGAGCATCATAAATAACAATATCAATATTTGGATCTGCTTGATTAATAAACCAAGCGATCATAAGCCCTGTAATACCTGCGCCTACCAAATCAATACTTGGTATAGGTTTCATCTCAATTTCATCCCTGTATTTTGAATAAAAAAACTGCAGCTATACTTGTAATTCTTCTTGAATTATTCAAAATTACTTTTGGCTAGCTGCAGTTTTTATAGTGCTAAATGATTATGACATAAACAGTTGTTTAAAAAGTGCGTTAAAACTTTCTTCTGACTGTGGATCATTTTCTGCGTATGGTTCTATGATAAGTTTAAACTTAGCATCATAAAGATAATCTTCAAGCGCGATCACTTCTCTTTCAACTTCTACATCGTCGTGTATATATAATGACATTTAACTTTCCTTTTCGTATTTCGTGTATATATTTCGTGTTAATTATTTAAACAGCAAGTAAGTCGCGAGCACCAGTATCAGCTGATGGGTGACGAAGTTTGCTCATTGCGCGTGCTTCGATTTGACGAATACGTTCACGAGTAAGGTTGAAGTGTTCTCCAACTTCTTCAAGCGTACGTGCTTCTCCACGATCTAGACCAAAACGCAATTTCAAAATTTCACGTTCACGCTCGTCAAGAGGTGAAAGTAAAACTGCTATTTCGTCTGGCAATAAAGCAGTTGCAGCTGTTTCGAATGGTGATTCAGCACCACGGTCTTGAACAATATCGCCCAATTCTGCGTCGCCATCTTCACGAAGTGGTTCACTTAATGAAAGTGGTTCAGCTGCGAAACGTAATGCTTCAGTAACTTTATCTTCAGGCATTTCCACTTCAATTGAAAGTTCTTTAATAGTTGCTGGACGACCATACTTAAGTTCTAAACGTGAGCGTGCTTTTTGTAGACGGGCTAATGTATCACCAGCGTGAACTGGGAGCCGGATTGTGCGTCCTGTATTAGCAATACCACGTGTGATCGCTTGACGGATCCACCATGTTGCATATGTTGAGAATTTGAAACCTTTACGCCAGTCGAATTTTTCAACTGCGTGCATAAGACCTAGGTTGCCTTCTTGAATAAGGTCAAGTAATGGTAATCCTGATGCTTGATATTTTTTAGCAATAGAAACAACAAGACGCAAGTTGCATTGTACGAATTTCATTTCTGCAGCATCAGCTGTTCTTATCACTCTGCGTAGTCTGCGTTTTTCAGCTGGAGAAACAGTAACAATTTTTGCTTCCTGTGCTTCTTTTTTAGCCATGATCTTTGCTTTAGCAGCAGCACTTAATTTTGGTGCTTGGCCATCTTCACCGTCTTCTTCTGCTTCTTCTTCTTCAATCAAGTCTGCAAGACGTTTGCGTTCTCCTAACATGCCACGAGCTTGGGCGCCTTCTTCAATTGATTTTGCTAGTTTTACTTCGTCTTCTTTTGACAATAAAGGATATTGTCCAATATC
>JAGPDB010000015.1 GCA_018057765.1 Acidimicrobiia bacterium | reverse complement strand
CATGTTCATCTGTACCTGTAAGAAACATCACATCGTCGCCCAATAGTCGATGCCACCGGGCGGCCACATCAGCAGAGATTGTGGTGTATGCCCCACCCATATGTGGTGAATCGTTCACATAATATATTGGTGTCGTAATGTAAAAAGGGTCGTTCATAGCTTTATCTTATCCTTTGAGAGTGTTATATATCTCTTTTATATCATTTTTACTTATACCATTTAGAAGTTGGACGATTTCGATTGAATTTTTTGATGAGACTCTATTAGAGATTAATAGTTTTAAGGCTTCTTCAATATTAGTAATCGCTGGATCTTTGACAACTGAATTAGATGGTTCAATCACTATGACACATTCACCTTTAACTCCATTTTCAAAATGATGAAGTACATCATTTGTTGTTCCACGATAGATTTCTTCGAATTTTTTAGTCAGTTCACGAGCAACAACAACTCGTTGAGTATGGCTAAGTTTTTCACTAAGTACAGTCAAAGTACCCACAAGTCTATTCGGTGATTCAAAATATACAACAATCTCTTTTGATGAATTAAGCATATCTATTTCTAGCAATTGTTCATTTACTTTTCTAGGGAAAAAACCTTTGAAAATAAAGGCTGTTGAATTAAATCCGCTCAATGCAACTGCTGATGTAACTGCGCTTGGGCCGGGAACAACATTCACCCTTAAATCTGCATCTAGAACAGCATCAACCAATCTTGACCCGGGGTCAGATATTGCTGGCATTCCAGCATCTGAACAATATCCGACATCATTACCGGCCAACAATAATTTTATTAATTCTTCACAAGAGGATTGTTCATTTTGTTCACGGACACTTATTAGTTTCTTATCACCAAGTGAAATCTCTAAAAGATTCAAAAGTTTTTTCGTTTCCCTTGTATCTTCGCACATTAATAATTTACATTTTTCTAAAGTTTCAATTGCACGTTGTGTAATATCACCCATATTCCCTATTGGAGTACCAATGATAAAGAATGTACCATGGATACTCAATGTGGTTGTAGTCATATCTAATATTACTTAGTAGGTATTTCAAGTATCGAATAAGTGCCTTTAGGGCTAAGAACCAATCTATTCGGTTTTATAACTTTGCTAGCAATTACATCTTGATTTTTGTTGAAGAAAACTATTTTTAGATTAAATCTCATTCCAAAAGTATGCACTGATCTACATTTGTCAAAATATAATGCTTTTGGGGACTTAGAAACATCTATGCGTGATAGCCCATTTCGGCGATCTTTACGCGTTTTTGCCCATAGAGATTGATTGTTAATCATTATTTTATATTTTTCTAGATCGATATCGATATCCATATCTAGATAATTCTTCCATTTATAGACGCATTAATCAAGAAAAATTAATAATATGAAATAAATATCTAGTTCACTTGGACTCACTGCAATAACCTGTTCTAGAATGTATAATTCTATGAGTAAGAAAACATCAAAACGCCGTCTTAACGCAAAACGTAAAAAAGCTAACCATGGCAAAAAACCTCTTTGCGGTCGCCGCTAATTCACTTTTAACAGTTTAGCTTCATATAACTTTTTTATTATTAATACTTATTTTATAAATATCGCAACAAATATAGGTAAATAAACTATTGCAAAAACTGTACTCGCAAATACTACTGCGGCAATCTTTTCTGGATGCACTTTAAGACTTGAAGCAAAAGCAACCACATTCGCGGCCATTGGTACTGCCGATAGGACAAGCATTACATTGTGTTCGCGTATAGCAAATATCTGAAAATATTGATTGTCAAGATAAATGATCGTAGCAAAAAGAACTGGGTATGCAATGAACTTTGCGCTAAAGGCGAGTATGCCAAACTTATAGTCTATGGAGGCTTTAGTTACAGCACTTAACGCAATTCCTATAACCATCATCCCAAGTACAACATACGCACCCCTAAAATAGGATATCGTGTCAACAATAGACACTGGTATTATTAATTTTGTTTTATTAATTATGACCCCTAAGACACATGTATAGATTGAAGGTAAGGTTGCCATTTTTACTAATGAGTGTTTAAAGTTATGATTACTTTTTGAAATCAAAAAATATGCAATAGTATTTTCATAAATAATTAATCCTAGAGTTGCTATGACTGCGACATTTAAATATTGTGACCCGAAAATTGCAATGACTAAAGGTATACCAAAATATCCAGTGTTTGCAGAACCAACTGATGCTGCTAATAAATTGCGTTCGGAACGAGCAGGAAATACCGAACCTATAAAATAGTATATTAGAGCGAGTATTGAAGCAACAGTAAAAAATATCACTGGAAGTAATAAATATCTATTGCCAGGTGGCATAGTTGCAAATGAATTAAATACAACAACTGGTGCCACAAAATAAATAACAATTTTTGCGACTGATTCTCTGTCTACCTTCAAAAATTTTCCGGCAATAAATCCAAACAAGATAATTGCATATAGTGGAGTAATTTTAGAAAGCAATAAAAGAAAATCTTGCACTCTGCTCCGATGTTCGTAAGTGAGATTAATCTATATTCTATTATAGATTGTGATATTTAATTGCCTAATTACGCATAGTCGATGATGATAAAAACGCATTTTCTAAGCCAATTTTGATCTGTTCTATTTCACTAGTTGAATAATCACGCTCTATCATTGCTAATTCGTGTTGTGCATCGACGTTTCCTTCAAAAGCTTGCTTTACCAGCATCTCATCACAAACAATACTTGGAAGAACTACGCCTAGTACACCTAAAGAGTGCCCCATCAAAATGAGTGATGTTGAACCAATGTATACTGGGCCAGTATATGTAGATGTTAGATGCAATAGAAAACTTGCATCGCCAGTTGCATCGATGATTCCATCAATCGGTAGATCATAAAGAAATTCTGGAGAAATAGGAAGGTCTTTTGCTTCTCCACTTAAACGGATCAGAATTGGTGTCTCATAAGCTGCATTATGGATTGATTCTACTAAGAGATAAGCATCTTTAGTATCTGGACTAATTTCAATTAGTAATGCGTCAATTCCTAAACCAACAAATTGATTAGATAGTTCAAGACTTTGACGAATTGAAGGGCTAGAAACATCTGCTATTACTTTCGCATTATTGCCAACAGATTTCTTTACTTCACTTACAAGTTTAATTTTTTCAGAGTCCTTAAGGGTTGCCCCTTCTCCTTCATGAGTAACAACAAAAATCGCACTAGTATTTGATGTTACAAGTCGTTTGGCAAGTCTTGCTGTTAATTTATATTCAACTTCGCAATCTTCGTCAAAAAGAGTGACGAGCGCGCAACCCAAGCCTGAGAAAACAGGAGTAACATTTAAGTCAATATCAGGATCGTTTTCTATATCATCTAATTCAATCATATTGACTTCACTATGTAATACTTCGAGTTCATTTTGCATTTCAATTTCTTCAAATGCGATAATTTTAGCTTTAATGTCATCTTCATCTTGAAGTAAAGCCTCACCAAAATCTTCATCATTTTCCGGCATTTTTTTATTATTCACTGGTTTAACATCCATGTTTGATACATTTTCTTCTAAAAGCACATTATCTATATATAATTCTACACCAATGCTTTCAATTTCCAAAAGTTCTTCTTCTGATGGCCCACTTATCAACGTTAAATCAGACTTACTCTTTGCATTTGTGTGATCTATCATAGAAAATACTTCCGCATCTTCAGTTGATACAGTGTTTTTTGGTTTAGCAGCTTTTTTGACGGGCGGCTTTTTAACTATCTTTTTATTTGACAATTTTGGAGTTACCTTTTTACTGGTAACACTAACTGGTTTTTCTATTGGTGTTTCACGAACCTGTGCAATTGCACCATCGTCTTCCCAGTCATCTAATAGATCAGTTTCAACTCCCATATATATCTCATCATCACCTGTAAAAGATTCCCAATCTGAAAAGTCGTTAAAGTCATTTGAATTTCTAGATATTGGCATAAGTCTTATAGGCTACACAAAATAAATTGCCTATTGTGTGACACTCGAAACCGATACTGAGCATCATTTTGTGAGATGATTTATAGGTGCTTTTTCCAACGATGACATTCGTATATTTCTTAATGATTGTTTTGCCAATATCTTGGATATTATTGCCCCTTACCCAAAATCGGAGGGATTGGAAACAGCGAGTAGTCTGGAAAATTTTTATATTATGCGCTAGTTATATATTTTTAGGCTTTAACCAGCCAACATCCAATATTTTTTCATTGAAGATCCCTTTACCTTGCGTAGTTCTTTTTTCCTCAACTGGCTTTAATTTCCTTGTAGGCGAAGCTATGAGTAGGATAAAGACGACAAAATCTAAGAAACTGGTTTTAATCTTTGCAATAACAACCAATGTTTCAATGCTCGGATACTACAAGTATAGAAATTTTGCAATTGATAGCCTGAACAAGATCTTTGGCGACACTTTAGGTTTTCCTAAGCTAACTGCATTAGTGATACCTATTGCAATTTCGTTTTTTACGTTTCAAGCAATATCATATCTAGTTGACTGTTATAGAGGAACCATTAGAAAGATTTCTTTCTTGGATTTAGCAGTATATTTATCTTTTTTTCCACATCTCGTTGCGGGGCCAATAGTACGACCAATGGAATTTGTTCCCCAAATGAATGGCCATATTGATCCAACAAAAGTTGATGCAACAAAAGCTTTATCGTTAATAACTAGAGGACTTTTCAAAAAAATGATCATTGCAGATTATTTATACACAAATATCGTGCGTCCCGTATTTGGTAGTCCTGGTAAAGCTACTTCGATTGATGCGATCTCTGGAATATATGCATATGCTGCACAAATATACTGTGATTTCTCTGGATATACAGATATTGCAATTGGCATTGCGCTACTTTTAGGATTTAGATTTCCACAAAACTTCAATAAACCATATTGCGCAACATCGATAAGAGATTTTTGGTCGAGATGGCACATGACTCTATCTAGATGGCTAAGAGATTATGTATACATACCTTTGGGTGGAAACAAGAAATCTTTTTTAGGTAATAGATTTATATGGCTAAACGTAGTTATTACATTTCTTGTTGGAGGTCTTTGGCATGGGTCAAATTTAACTTTCGTTGTATGGGGTTTATATCACGGCCTACTTTTGTCAATTGAGAGACCTCTAAGGAAATATCTAGTTAGAAATAATATCGAAATTCCGAAATTTTTAAAACAAGTCATAACATTTCATCTCGTAACTTTTGGTTGGATATTATTTAACTCTGAAACATTTGATAAAGCTAAAATTTTGACTAGTCGTATTTTTACTGATTTTTCATTTTCCGAATCAAAACTCACATTAGCAATATTTATTTTAATTATTGCAGGTATTGGTCTTCAATTTATTAGAGAATCCTTTAGCTCTAGACTCTTAGAGATGTTGAGTGCTAAACCAATCTTCGTTCAAGCTTTATTTTACGGAACTTGTTTATTTTTATTGAGTACTTTTTCGGACAATGTTTCAGCATTTTTATATGGATTCTTTTAAGGTAAAATATGGGTGAACATGCACACATAAATACAATTAATGTATCAAAATTAATTCGGTTATTGTTTTTAACATTACTTATCGCAACAGCTTTAAATTCATCTTCATTATATGTAAAAGCTAGCGCATGGGAAGAATCACCAAACAAAACAATTGCTTTGAAAATATTAAAACCAATTTCAAACCTTACAAGTTTTTTTGGAATTGATTCATTAAGGACAAGTTCAAGAGAGGCAATAGGGTTTAATAGAGACGATAAAATTGATAATTTCCAATTTAAAATTTCTAATGAAGAACTTGTTGTCACCCCTAGTGTAACTACAATCCCAAAACTTACACCTGATAATAAATTAACATCTTGGATTATTGGAGATTCATTAGCAGCGACACCCGGAGAATCGCTATTGAGTAAACTGCCAATATCATCATTTGATGTATTTGGTCTTGACTCGCGTGTTTCTACCGGATTGGCAAGACCAGATGTTTTTAATTGGTTTTCGTATATACAGGAATTTGTACAGAAGAATAAACCGCAAACAATCATTATTTCCATCGGGGCTAATGATGACCAGTCGCTTTACTCAGAAAATGGATCTGTAGGACCATTTCCAAACGACGCTTGGGTCAAAGAATATTCCAGACGCGTAAATTCGACCTTAGATTTTTTATACTCTCAAAAAGTATATACACTATGGGTAGAGATTCCGCCCGTACGTGACCCTGTTAGAGATGCTCGTTATCAGCTAATAAATCAAATAACTAAAGATGCCATAT
Source organism: Acidimicrobiia bacterium (assembly GCA_018057765.1). Taxonomy (NCBI): domain Bacteria; kingdom Bacillati; phylum Actinomycetota; class Acidimicrobiia; species Acidimicrobiia bacterium. Next base: position 38,720 of record JAGPDB010000015.1, on the reverse strand, counting down.
CCAAACATCCAAATAGCTCATCTCTTGTAGAGACAAAGACTGCATTTACCGACCCTAATGGTAATTATAACGACTCCTTGTATGTCAATGGCCAAGAAACTCTATTGCGATCACCAGATGGGATACATTTTACTAGGGCAGGCGGTAATTTAATTGCTGATCTTGTAATATCAAAACTTCACACATTGTATGACTTTTAATTGGTGATTCTAATAGCGTTTCGGGCTAATCTTGTTATATGTCAAAAACAGATCCAAAAAATATTATTATCCCCAAAGAATTATTGCCTAAAGACGGTAGATTTGGCTCGGGTCCTTCAAAAATTAGACCAGAGCAATTAAATTATCTTAACAAAAATACAAACCTTCTTGGAACAAGTCATCGACAAGCTCCAATAAAAAACCTAGTTGCATCTATACAAGAAAAATTCACTCAACTCTTTGAGTTACCAGATGATTATGAAGTTATACTAACAAATGGTGGCGCATCTTTAATGTGGGATGCCGCTACTTTCTCTATAATCGAAGAAAAAAGTGCACATGCTACATACGGTGAATTTTCTTCAAGGTTTGCAAAGATATCAGAAAATGCTCCTCATTTGAAAGAGCCTACAATTATTAATGCTGAGCCAGGCGGGGCTGGCTACCTAAACGCAAGTGATGAAATTGATACGTACGCTCTTACACATAATGAAACTTCCACAGGTGTAATGATTGAGCCTTACAGAGTTGGAAATGAAAATTCTGTTGTTATGATCGACGCAACGTCAGGTGCAGGTTCAAAGCGAGTTGATGCAAATCTATACGATATGTATTATTTTTCATTACAAAAAAGTTTTGGTAGTGAGGGTGGTTTAGTATTCGCTCTATGTTCACCAAAAATGATTGAGCGTATTTCAAGAATCGATAGATATGCACCTGCAATTCTTGATCTTAAAACAACTATAGATAATTCGCGCCTTCACCAGACATTAAATACACCTTCTTTAAGTACATTATTTTTAGCAGATTCACAGTTGAACTGGATGTTAGAAAATGGTGGTATGAGTTTTTGTGAAGAGCGTACTAAAGAATCGTCGTCACAACTTTATGACTGGGCTATTGCTAATGATTTGACTAGTCCATTCGTTAATGATGAAGCTCTAAGATCAGTTGTTAGTGTGACCATTGATTTAGATTCATCTATCGATTTTGAAGATGTTGTTAGCGCACTAAGAGCAAACGGAATTGTTGATTGCGATCCCTACCGTAAATTAGGTAAGAATCAAATTCGTATTGCAACTTTCCCAGGTATTGATCCTAGTGATATAGGTCAGTTAATTAAATGTTTAGACTTTGTATTCAGTGAAATCAGCTAATAATTATTAGCACTTTGCTGAATTTTTTTCTAAGATACCGTTATCCTTTTTACTGATTTTGCTATCTAGTTTCGACGCCTTTAATTTGTCATCAGCCATTGCTTCTAAAGTTTTTGTACTTAGCTTGTCGTAAGATTTATCAATAGCACATTTAATATACTTTTTTGCATCTTTGAGTTCTTTATCTGATGCATCTGCATCTTTTGCAGCCTTTTCTATTTTCTTATTCATTCCATTTATTACGTCATCCTTTGAAGGCTTAGACGATAACGAACATGAGCTGAACGCAAATATTGATATTAGTAATAGAGATATTATTTTTTTCATTTTTTCCTTTAGTTATTTAAAATATATTGTTTAATTTTATGCGTTAGCCATAACTCTAACTGCACTAGGGTTAAATAGTTCATGAACTATTGTGCCGACTTCCTCATCACTAGGATATTGTATAAAGGCTTGCCCTAAATCTATTAGCTCTAAAACATTAGAGAGATCACTTTTGACGTAAATATCGTATGAAATATATTCACCTTCTAAACACTCGTGATCATAATGGCCAACTACATGAGCTTCTATTCCATCTATATCTATAACTGCAATTGTTTCTAAGCCGAACATAACCACCCCCGTTTGTATATCTTGTTATATATTGTTGCAAGAATTTGAAGCAAAATGGTGGATACTAGGATTATTTATCTAATAATTTATAAATAATCTAGATTTCTAATGCCATTTATTTATTTTTTAATCTTTTTACTATAAATAATCCAACTATTGCAGTTGCAGCGAGTGTTACCCATAGCTGTGGTTGCATATAAAGAGGTGAACTACTTTCTGTTAATTTATCTTCGATCTTTTGCTCTTTGGATTCTTTAAAATCAAGAATTTTTGCTTGGACTTCATCCATTTTCTGTTTTTTATCAGAAATTTTTGTTTCAACAGTTTTCTTCGCTGTCTCAAGTTTACTATCTACTTTATTTGATACCTCTTCAAATATTTCGTCTACTACAGCTTCAACATCTTTCTGTTTAGCTCTTGTTTTTTTTGGGTCATAAACCATAGATTTCTCCTTTAAGAAGTTAGTTGTACATCATTTATTTGATTTGATTGTTTATCGTTATTTATTCGATTACCAAAAATATTTTTAAAAGCTTCCTGAAATTCTTCCTTAGCGAACTTAGCGCCATCACGTTTTCCTAATGATGTTATCGGTTGTGACATGGCACCAGCTTCAGCAATAGCAGCTCTTGCTGATATACATTGCGTATTCTCAATGCCTTGTTCATTATTGTTAGAAATAATTTCGCTTGTCCAAAATTTTGCATCGCGTGTACGACCTACGTTATTAACAATTATTGCACTAAGTTTTGGTCGTCCATTTAATCTCTTCGCTATCCGAGCGACATTAGCTCTAAATGTACGAACACCATCGCTAGACCATGCTGAAGGTCCAGAGACGATTATTACTTCATCGCTTGCATAAAGTGCATTAATAGTCAGAAGACCCATTGAAGGTGGGCAATCATAAAATACATAATCGTATAAGTGTGAAATTCCAGCAAGAGCATTATCTAAACGGTCGCAAGCTCCTATTGGGTCGTTTGATAGATGCGCTTCTACATTTGAAAGTAAGCCATTAGATGGTATCACATCAATAATTGGAGTTGATATATTATTAGTTAAATCTATGACACTCTCAAAAATGTTATTCCACGATGAATGATATACGTATTGATTAATATTATCTTCATTAAGTTCAGTTTCATCTTTTAAAATATCTACAAGAGTTTTTGAATTATGGTCTAGTTCAATTCCTAAACCAGTTGTAGTGTTGGACTGTGGGTCACAGTCAACAACAAGAACTCTGTTCGATGACAAGAAAGCAGCTTCGGCAAAACCTAAAGTAACAGTTGTTTTACCAACACCGCCTTTTTGGTTAGCGAAACTTACTCGAATCATTCATTAAGACTAACCGAGTAAGTACTACCTGCGCCAATAAATCAAAAAATAGCTTATAATGCTATTTTTTTAGTAAGTCACGGATTTCTGTCAGAAGACCCAACTCGTTTGGAGCGGGCATTTCATCAACGCTAGGCTTCTTTATTTTTGTCATTGCTTTAACAACAGCAAATAAAACAGCACCGACAATCAATAAGTTAACTAATGCTGTTAGAAAGGTACCAATTAGTATTCTTGAGTCGCCTAAATCGAAGCCTATTGCATCAAAATTTGGTTGTCCTACAATTGCAGCAATCATATTAAGAATAATTCCATTAATAAAAGCATCGATAACTGCTTTTACAGCTATACCTAAAACGAATGCGATAGCGAAATCTACTAAATTTCCTGTTGCAATAAAGTTTTTAAATTCAGTTAATGTTTTTTTCATATTTCCCCCTAAGCGAATCTTTGAGATTCGAGAATACTATAGTGCAATACTATCTAAGATATTCAAAATAATCATTTGGCCAACATTTTCATCAAAAGTCATTATTGACTCTGGATGAAATTGTACAGCAGCTATAGGCTCAGAGACATGTTCAACTGCCATGACAATATCATCATTAGTAGTTTGAGCAACAATTTTTAAAGCATTACTATCAATAGAATCTTTATTTGCATATAACGAATGATATCTACCAGCACTAAACGGGCTTTTTATTCCTTTAAACATTTTCGAATTATTTTCAATAATATTTATGTCACTTTTCTTACCGTGCATTGGAGTATCTAATTGACTTAAAGTGCCCCCAAAATATTCAACAATTGCTTGTAGGCCTAGACATACACCAAATATTGGTATATTCATTTCTCGAATCTTTGAAATTACTATATTAAGACCAAATTCTTTTGGTGAACCCGGGCCAGGAGATAAACAAATTAAAGAAGGCTTAAATTCTTTGACTAATTTTTCAAGTTCATCTATTTCAAAACCAATACGCAAGGTCTTGACATTACAATTTGCCATACGAAAATACGATCCAAGTGTATGAACAAAGGAATCTTCACAATCGATTAATAATATATTTTTTGTGACTTGTGATTTTCTATATAATATTTCTTTGTCTTGATCCATAGTTCCCGCTGATCCATTCGCGACATCATTGCTAATATTCATATCTGATCCTGTCTTGTCCTTTAAAACAAAACCCTTTGCTATATCTCCTGTGAGAACAATTGGATTATCACTATCATCATTATCACCAAAGGAATTACAGTAACGAACAACATCGAGCATTGCGCTTGCTTTTAACTCAGTTTCTTTCGTTTCTTCATCAGGGTCAGAATCAAAATGCAATGTTGCACCTACACGAATATGTGCAGCGCCCTTATCAAGATGAATTGTACGCAACATCAGACCTGTATTCATTGAACCATCAAGCAACATCGCACCCATAGCGCCACCGTAAAAACGTCGTGAACTTTTTTCATATTTTTCAATAAATCTACAAGCCCACATTTTAGGAGCACCAGTTACTGTTACTGCCCACATATGCGTTAGAAATGCATCGATAGAGTCAAACTCATCAAGTAAGGTTCCTTGCACATGATCAACTGTGTGTATCAATCGAGAATATATTTCAATTTGCCTACGACCTATAACTTGAACACTTGAAGGAACACAAACTCGTGATTTGTCATTCCTATCAACATCAGTGCACATGATTAATTCTGAATCTTCTTTTTCAGATAGCAATAGTTTTTCTATTTGTTCAGCATCGCTCACACCTTGTGTACCACGTGCAATGGTACCAGCAATAGGACAACTCTCTACACGATTATCTTCAACTCGCACAAACATTTCTGGAGATGCACTTATAGTGAATTCATTATTGCCCATATTGATTAATGCGCCATAAGGAGCTGGGTTAACAGTTAATAAGGTATTAAATATAACACTTGGTGATGTCACACAAGGCTCATTGAAACTATAGCTTGGTACAACTTCGAATAAATCTCCACGTGTAAAATATCTTTTTGCCTCAACAACAATATCGCTATATTCCTTGTCAGAAAAATCTCTACTTGCAATATAATCTTTATCTGGTATATATCTTTCAACATCACCACTACGTTCTAAAGTATTAGTAGTTTGTTTTGTTTTAAGAATTTCGAAATCATAAGAATATATTTTCGATGTATTTCTTTCATGATCTGTAACAAATATTTCATCGGCAAAATACAAAACGAGATCTCGATTTTCATCACGCTCGCTTAGCCTCTTTACACCCATAAAATCTAATCCCAAATCATAGCCAAATGCTCCGTAGAACCCTATATGGCTATCATCAATTTTTAAAGCATGTAATAGAAGTCTTAATACATTTAATACATGTGGTGCTTTTGAACGATCTTCTTCGAAGAATAAATCACTATTTAAAATTATTTCTCCAACAATTTCTTTTTCATGAAAATGATTTATATTTAATATATTTGATTCATCTAATATTTGATGGAAAACTTTCAACAATAAATCGCCACGAAGATTCAATGATTTGACAATAAGCTTGTTTTTAATAACCTCAATAACTAATGGTGGATTAACGAATCCTATATCAAAGCGTGTATATCTACCAGGATATTCATACCTAGAACTAAGCATGACACCACGCGATGTATCAAGTTTTTCAATTATGGAATCAACATCTTTTGATGTACAGTCTTTTATACTTCTAGTTATTTTGAGTAATTTATTAAATGTATAAAATTCTTCAATATTTTCTGTACGGCTTAGGTCTTTAGAATTATCCATATGAATAGATAGTTAGTACTAAAAATGTTTCATATTTTTATTGCCTAGTTTATTAGAAGAATTTTGACGAATTTTTCTAATTTCTTCAAGTTTTAGCAATAAATATATATATGATCCGAGGCAAATATCGAGAATGATATTTAATACCCATAACAAGATATTTGAAGTAAAGAAAGCTAAAACCAGTGTGACTAGACAAGCTATTCCTAATGCTAATAAAATATCTTTTCTTCGTTTTGCAGTAGTAGAACTTTTATTGAGATTTTGCACTTTACCCTTATTAGGAACAAGGGATGAATAAGTACTTGTTTTTAATTTCATTGCAGAATTATTTTTATTCAATACGCCAAGCTTATTAGACAGTTCGCCAATTGATGTTGATTTTGAATCTGCGTGTGCACGAAGTAGTGGCGGGACAAGCACCGCAGCCCAAAGGGCACCGAGGATAATTAATACTGGAATGGTCACTCCCTAGCTCATTTCTTTAACTGAGCTTGTGACATACACTTTAGCTAATATTTTGTGGTTATTGTTGGATTTCATAATAACTATCTAGTCAAGTTGGTTTGATGTAGTCAATGCAATTTGTTGAACTTGAACTGGGATTATTAATATTCGATATCTTCATCAAAATTTGAACTTCTTCTCCATGTGCCTTGGCTTCCACCACTTTTTTCCCACAGCGCTAAATCGGTAATTTCCATTGTGCGATCAATACTTTTACACATATCATAGATAGTTAGTGCAGCAACAGAACAAGCCATCATGGCTTCCATCTCAACACCAGTTCTATCGATAGTATCAACTTGACTTTCAACTTCAACAAAATTTTCTTCTAAACGGAAATTTACAAATATACTTTGAACCAACAGTGGGTGACACAGTGGAATGAAGTTTGATGTTTGTTTAGCGGCTTGCATACCTGCAACTCTTGCTGTTGCTAAAACATCTCCTTTAGTCATAGATCCAGTTGCTATTGAGTTAGCGGTATCTTCTAGCATCCTGACCTTGCATCTTGCCACTGCTCGACGATGCACTGGTTCTTTCGCTGATGACTCGCCTGCGCGTGAACGACCTATTGGATCAAGATATGTATACTCTGGCATGACTCTCTATTCTACTCACTCATTTTATGTCTATGTTATGACAATAAACAATTATTATCTACTGAACTTGCAATTATTTGTTACTAACTAAGCATCTTTTTAAGAGCTAGTGTGATTTCATCCCTTAGCTCAGGCCTTTCCATAGCTAAAGTAACATTTGCTATTATCCATTCAGATTTTTGACCAATATCGAATCTGCCTCTTTCTAATATCCGTCCATATATTTTCTGCGATTTCGAAAGTAGCGATATAGCGTCTGTTAATTGTATTTCGCCGTTACTTCCAGCTGTAATAGACTCAATACAATCAAATATTTCAGGATTTAATATATATCTTCCCATGATAGCTAAGTTACTTGGAGCATCTTTCAAATTTGGTTTTTCAACAAGTTTTGAAATTTCTATTGGCTTGTCTTGAGAATCCGCACTTGTTATAAGATCTAAATCATTTTCTAGGGCTACACATCCATAATTAGAAATGTCTTCACCTTCAACCCTCATCAAAGCAATAATGTTAGATCTCGTTTGCTTATAATCATTCAACATACTTTTTAATAATGCAGAATCATCAACCATAATATCGTCTCCAAGCATGACAACAAATGGTGAATTTCCTACATGATATCTTGCTACACCTACAGCATCGCCCAGACCTTTAGCATCACGTTGACGGATATAGTGGATGTTAGCTAATGATTCAATTTTCTCTAATGCTTCTAACTCTACTAACTTTTGTTTTTCCAATAACCTAAAATCAAGCTCAAAATTTCTATCAAAATGATCTTCTATGGCTCTCTTACCACGTCCTGTTATCACTAATATATCTGTAATACCAGCATTAACTGCTTCTTCAACTACATATTGGATCGCGGGCTTATCTACAATCGGTAACATTTCTTTTGGTTGGCTTTTTGTTAATGGAAGAAATCTTGTTCCAAGTCCAGCTGCAGGAATAACGGCAGTTGTTATTTTATTATCGATACTCATTATTCTCCATGATTCTCTTTCAATATTCTTGCACTAAATATGAATTTTGTACAATTAAAAGCTATCTCTAATTGATGGTTAAACCCTTTTTACACTATTTTCAGTATTTTTTATCATACGCATTATATTAGGAATATGTCTAATTGTAATTAAAACGTAAAGACCAAAAACAAGTATGAACTCCCATAAATATTGATGTTTAATTCCTATTGCTATAGTAAGTATTCCAATAGCTACCATAGATGCAACTACAGGCTTTTTAGATATACGCATTATTAATGCCCAAATTAAAATTGCTGTTATTCCCTGTATAGGAAATAATGCAACAGCAACCCCACCCCCTGTCGCAACTCCTTTACCACCTTTTCGCATTAGTGGGAATACATGGCCAGCTATAGCGCCAACACCGACAAGGAAAGTTATTATTCGTGCGACCTGGTCATCATCATTAAGTAATTTCACTATAAAGATCGAGCTTAATAAAGTTGGAACAAGTCCTTTAAGGATGTCTAACCCCATTGCCAACATTCCCCATTTCCAACCAGCTACACGAATTACGTTAGAAGCACCTGGGTTGTTAGAACCTGTTTTATATAGATCAAAGCCAGCTTTCTTGGCAACAATAACAGAAAATGGAATCATGCCTATAAGATATGCTGGGATTACAAGCAAGATATATAAATTCACCACAAGATTCTAATCTACCAAAATGCTGTGTAGTTATTTTGACTAATATATAGGCCCAGAAATGCTAATTATATCGCTATTTAAAAGTAAAATAGCCAAATGCCTATGTACGAATATCGATGCAATAAATGTAATCAACAATTTGATGTTGAACAAAAGATGTCTGACGATCCTTATAAAATCCATAATCATGAGTCTGACTCAATTAATGGAGATTGTGGAGGAGAATTAGTTAAAGTTTTTTCTTCAGTGGGTATTGTGTGGAAAGGTTCAGGATTTTATAAGACTGATTCTCGTGCTGACTCAAGTACTAAAACTTCAAAAGCTTCTAAAGCTTCTGGTGATTCATCGGCCAAAACAGATTCATCGGCTCAATCGGCTCCCTCCACTGATTCGCAAGTAGCGGGAACATCTAAGCCTTCAGAATCTTCTTCGTCTAATACATCTGACAGTCATAAAGGTGCTCTAAAGGTTGAAAAATCGGGCAGTAAGAATAAAGAGAAGAATAAATAGTAGAAATATCTTGCAATATCTTGTATAAACATGTAATAATGTTTAAATGTTGAAAAGATCTCCTAAATCAAAATATATTTCAATTGCTAGTGGCATATCTATAGTTATTATTACAATAACTATAATTTCTACAGTATCTACGTGGCGAGATCAAACAATAGAACATGGTGAAAGAAAGAACTATTATTTACTTAGAAGTAATTTGCTAAAAGGCGAAAAAATCCAAACTAGTAAACTTGAATCGCATCAAATGTTTGCTAACGATGCGCCTAAAAATGCAATTACGCAAGCATCTCTAAATAAGAACAAAGTATTATTTGCAAATACTAATATTAGAAAAAATTCTATTCTTCTAAAAAATATGACAACAACTTCAATTGATGCCACATTGGAAAACGATCAACGAATCATATTCATTCCAACCACAGATATTATCAATATAGACTTGGCTCAATATAGCGATATTATTGCAACTATACCTGATGGATTTGGGTCTGATGTAATTGCAGAAGATGCAGAGATTATTTTTGATTCTTCTTTAACAAGTTCATCATCGGCTACGGGTGTTACAGAAAATCAAGATCCAGGATATTATGTTATAGTATCATCAGATGAAGCACTTGCAATCTCAACTGCACTCGTAACTGGCGAATTACATATGGCATTAAAACAAAAATGATATAGAGCTGAAAGTTCCAAATGGTAACTTTAAAGAAACTATCATGGGTCAATGCCTATATTACATGCAATTATCCTTGGAATAATTCAAGGTCTAACAGAATTCCTTCCTATATCATCGAGTGGACACCTGGCAATAATTCCACAGATATTAGGATGGAATGATTTAAGTGCGACGGCAGAAAAAACATTTGACATAGCTTTACATGCAGGAACATTAGTTGGAGCAATAGTATATTTACGTAAAGATATAATAGAAATAATTAAAGGCTGCTTAGAAACTTTAAAAACTAAAAAATTAAATCAACAAAGTCGTCTTGGTGTTTTTATTTTACTTACGGCAATCCCTGGAGCTTTACTAGGCGCATTATTCGAAGACAAAATAGCTCAACATCTTTCAAAGCCAGCACTAATAGCTTCTATGCTTATTATTTTTGCGATTATTTTATACCTTGCTGATCGACTGAAAGGAAATAGGAATACCGACGAATTCAATTTTAAAGACGTCTTAGTGGTTGGTGTCTCACAGGCTTTTGCTTTACAACCCGGCGTATCGAGAAGCGGTATCACAATGACAGCTTTGAGATTGAAAAACTTCACACGTGAAGCAAGTGCAAGGCTCAGCTTCTTGATGTTAATTCCAATAGTTGCAGGCGCTGCTCTATATTCAGGTGCGAAAGGTATTTCTCAGGGAACAATAACTTCTGATATGTACTGGCCAATGATTTCAGGTGCAGTTACCTCAGCAATAGTTGGTTATTTTGCAGTATTCTATTTACTAAAGCTAGTAAGAAATAAACCTTTTACAAGCTTTGTTATATATCGAATCATTGCCGGTATTGGTATTTTTGTTTGGCTTGTTATCAAATAAATCGTCAAATAATAATGATTAGAGATATAACTATTTTCCTGTCATAACCATTTCATCAAGTAAAAGTGAATTTCCTACGCTAGAGCCAGGCAACCACCACGTGTCATTTGCAACGGCACTAATGTTTGAAAGCATAGTTAAAAGATTAGAAGCAATAGTTGCTTCTTTAAAACCTTCAGCAATACGGCCATCCCGTATCCAGACTCCTTGTGCACCCACTGAAAAATCACCAGATAAAGTATTAACACCAGAGTGAACACCTAAGATATGTTTAACAAGAATAGCTTCACCTACTTTTTCAAACAGCTCTTCTAAAGACTCTCCCGTGGGAACAGCTAAAAAAGTCCTCATACCAGCACCAGGTCGAGAGGCAACACCTCCACGCTTTGCACAAGCATTTGCCGACATCTTTAACCGACGTGACGAATACATTGAATGTGCGAATTGTTTTAATATACCATTTTCAACGAAGATATTTTTTCGAACAGGCATACCTTCGCTATCATAACTAGAGCTATTAAATGAATTTATATTTGTTGGATCATCGATAAGGGTTAAATTAGAATTCGCAATCTGAGTACCAAGTCGGTCAGCCAATAACGCTCTACCTTTCGATACAGCAGTACCACTCAACATTGACCCAATCAAACCTAAAAATTGAGCACCAACCATAGGATCAAAAATTACAGGAAGTTTCGCACTAATAGGTTGAGTAGCACCAATCATTGGAAGACCGTCACGCAAAGCCATATCGCCGGCTTCTTGGAATATGATATTTTCAAAACCGCGTGCATAAGAAAAGCCGCTCGAGGAAACAGCATCTTTACCTTCACCAAAAACCATCTCAGTTGAACAGCTAGAACTTGTATTACTGTTGCTCACTAATATTCCATGAGAATTAGCAACGACACTGTGTCCCCAACCATCATCATAACTTGATGCTTCAACATCTTTGATTTGATTACTTAAACTTCTCGCATAATTATCAAGTTCAATAGCAAGTTTCAATTTATCATCTAAGGTAGTTGTAAGTATAGAATCAGACCAACCATTTTGAATAGTAACTTCTTCGTCATCGATCATTTCTGGGGTCACTAAACTGGCAAATTCATCCGCTTCTGCAATAGTTGCATTCTCTCTAGCGGCAAAAAGTGCTTTATCGATCTGTTCTGGATCTAAAGATTCGGTCCAAGCACTTCCTTCGCGGTGGTCAACGATCACCCGTATCCCTAAAGCGGTCGTACTCGCAGTTGACATGTTTTCTACTTCACCATCATAAATAGAAATTTCGACATCACAGCCACTGGAAACATATACTTCTATTTCCTCGCCAGCTCTTGCTTTTGACGAATATTGTTTTGCAATCTTTTCTAAAGAGGACGTATCTTTTAACATTTTTAATTCATCAGCAGATATAAGATTAGATTTAGTACTCATTGTGCTGTACCTCCAACAGTCATTGATGACACTCGAAGCGTAGGCTGACCGCTAGAGACTGGAACACCTTGACCATTTTTACCACATGTTCCAGCCCATGTATCAAAATCATCTGCAACCATATCAATATTTAATAATGTTTCTAAACCATTCCCAATAAGGGTTGCACCTTTTACAGGCTCACAGATTAAACCATTCCGGACTATATAGCCTTCTGAAATACCAAAAACAAAATCACCAGTTGTTGTATCTACTTGGCCGCCTCCAAGTGCAACACAATAAATTCCAAATTCAGTGGAAGTAAAAATATCTTCTACCTTTGATTTCCCTTTTTCTAAATAAGTATTAGTCATACGAACCATGGGCACATATTCGTAAGTCTCTCTACGGCCATTTCCAGAAATATTATGTTCGAGTTTCGTTGAACGTAAAACATCGAACATGTAATCATTCAAAATACCATCTTGAATTAAAACATTCTTTTGAGCAGCATTGCCTTCATCATCAAATTTGTATGTACCCCATTCATTTTCCATAGTTCCATCGTCAACAACTGTAACTAGATTTGATGCAACTTGAGTTCCTTTTTTACCAGCAAAAACGCTTAGACCTTTGTCGATATGATCAGCTTCTAAACCATGTCCGCATGCTTCGTGAAATAATACTCCACCTGCACCTTTTTTTAATATCACAGGAAAATTACCACTAGGACAATCAACAGCATCTAATAAAGTAACAGCACGCTTAGCAGCAGTTTTTGCTATTTCATCAATATCAAATTGATCAAAAAATCCTATACCCAAAGAACGACCAGGGCCTTCGTGTGAATCTTGGAAAGAATTCGCATCTTTTGCAAAAGCTCGCACACCCAGACGAGTTCTAGGTTGAGAATCAAAAACATTCAAGCCATAAGTATTCATTATTAAAATATCACGACGATTTTGTGCAATCGTTGCGGAAGCTTCTACAATCTTGCGATCATAACTTCTTACCACTTCATCAATTTCTCGCAAACGTTCCGCAGTTTTTAAAGCTGGATCTTGAAAGCTAGCTTCAGCTTCACTTTCTTGATTCGCTATCGTATTTTTGTCGTTTATAAAAAGATTTGCATCAACACCCTTACCACTTGGTGATATACCACCAACACCTGCAGAAATACATGCGGCATCTACAGTAGCTTTAAGCCCAAGTGAAGAAATTGTGCTTGTATAAGCATAACCAACTCTAGAATTATTAATAACTCTTATGCCAACACCATTAGTAGAACCGCTTGTTCGAGTATCTATTCTCTTTTCATCAAGGGCAGTAGCAACTGATGTTGTTTGCTCACAAAATGCTTCAGCAAAATCTGCACCTTTAGATTTGGCGTAATCCAACGTTTCTTGTATTAGTTGTTGATCAAACATGTAATTTACTTTCCTATATCTTTCTATTTATCTTAGGCTATAACCATTCTATTTATTTAGGATCGTGTAGTATTTTTTCAAATATTATTACCTTTTAAGACAGGAAAAGAAATGCCAGACAACATAGACCCACTTGAACCTAACCCTGATAATATTCAACAACCACAAAACCCTTATATTCCTGAAATACCTATGCCTCCTGCAGCGCCAGAGAATCCACAATATCAAAGCCAGTATCCCGATCCATATAGTCAAAAACCTAAAAAGCGAAAATATGTTAAGTGGCTAATAATTGCACTTGTATCGTCTTTACTGCTTTGTGGTCTAGGTATAGGAGGATGCACTTATTTTGTCTATTCAAAATCAAAACCAGCGTTAGACGCTACAAATAATTTTTACAAAGCTGCAAAAGATGGTGATGATCTCTCATCTTTGTTATGCGAGAAAGGCACAGGCTACAGTAGTGTTAGCGAATTTGAGTCTGATATTATCGACCAAATAGGAATATATGGAAATGTTGTATCTTACAACTTTAACTCCGTAAAAAGTGATTCAGTTGATGGCTTTACAAAAGTATCAGGCAAAGTAGTTAGAGATAATGGAGACGGCAATAAGACATATAATGCTGTAACATCGGTACATAAGGAAAATGGAAAATTCAAAGTATGCGGTATAAGCGAACTTCCATAAAAGTCATCCGGTAATCATGGTAAAAATCAACAATAAACTTGGAAAAGAAATAGCAATTATTGCTGCACTATATAGTGTTTATACGCTTTCTAGAAATCTTTCCGACGTGTCAGAAAGAATTGCTTTTCTACATGCAAAATCGGTTTTAAAAGTAGAAGACTTTCTGCACATTGATATTGAACACGCTATTCATACCTTTTTTAGAGATAAGACATACATATACATATTTGGGAACTATTTTTATGGTTCACTTCATTTTATTGCTACATTATTTTGTTTATTTTATGTATTCTTTAAGAATCAAGAACGCTATAACCAAGTAAGAAATACTATTGTTTGTTCTACTCTGCTTGCATTGGTCTGTTTTATCTCATACCCATTAATGCCACCTCGTTTATTGCCAAAGAGCTATGGATTTTTAGACACATTAAGTAAATATCCAACATTTTGGTCGTTTAATTCTAAAGGTTTTGCAGCAATTTCAAATCAGTTTGCAGCAATGCCTTCAGTACATATCATTTGGGCCTCATGGTGTGTTTATGCTTTATATCCAAGAATGAATTCAAAGTTAAAAAAGATGTTTTTATTTTTATATCCCTTAACAACAACATTCGTAATTATTGTTACCTCTAACCATTATATTTTGGACGCACTTGGTGCATTATTGGTCTTGGGCATTGGTTACTTACTAAGTCGAATGATAACATCGCTAACAACGCGCTCCGCCATAGATAAAACAGAATCTGTTGCTGAAATTAATGCCAAGCTCCTATAGGGTAAATCTTTAATAGAATATCTAACCATATTTGACATATCTTCTGGAAGTGCTGTTACTGGCAATATCGAACAACCAACTCCAGAGCGCACAAGCCTTGGAATTAATCTAATACCTTCACAATCTACTGGGACTTCCAAAACAACGCCTTGTGAAGTAGCAGCTTTATCTATCCATCTACGCAATGGGTTTGTTTTTGAAGTCATGACATGTGGATACTTAGCAATATCCTTAAACGTCTTCATTCTTGAACTCAGACCATACCCTACGGGAGCAATGCCTACTAGTTCTTCTTTACACAAGGTTGTTACATCAACCCTTGAATCAATAACAGGTTCGGTAACTACAGCTAAAGAAAGCTCATGTGATAGAACTTCAGCCAACAATCTCTCTGAGGGTGCTTCTGTAACATGTAATGTCACTCCTGGTGATGATAATCTCATCTCTGGAACAAAACTGGGTACCAACCATCTTGATGCTGTGCCAATTACACCTATTGTTGCATGACCTATTTCTAAACCTTGAAGCATTGAGAGATCTACCAACATAGAATCAACTTCATTATTAATACGTTTTGCTCGGTCAACAACTACTTGTCCCTGCTCAGTGAGCCGGGCTCCAGTTCTAGATCGAACAATCAAGGTTGTACGTAACTCATTCTCTAAACCCTTTAATTGTGCTGATATATTCGATTGGACCGTGCCTAACGAATCAGCAGCTGCTTGAAAACTACCTGTTTGCGAAATAGCGGTCAAAATTTCTAGTTGTCTTAAATCCATTTTTATCTTTCTCAACACTCTTTTTCAAGGTGCTAACACTATATGATGCGTTTATTGAATCATTAAGTAATACTATCATAAATAACGATAGGTGTCATCTTATATATTTGTTTGACGGATAGATGAAGCTGTGAGAGAATAAAGAAGTTCCCCCATCTATGTCAGAAGATCGGTTCCCCCACCGATCTTCTTTCATAACTTTTTTACAGAAAAATTTCTGGCATTATTTTTGAGAACCGTCTATAATAATTTATATCCCCCGGAGGCAAATAAACATGGAATCAACAATCGTATTTACAGGTCCACTTACTTGGACAAACAAGGCAGCATGTAGCGGTCAAACATCATTATTTTTTCCGCCACCCGGTGAGAGACCTGAAGCACGTGCACGCCGTGAGGCAAAAGCAAGAACAATTTGTGCTGTGTGCCCGGTAATGGATGATTGTAAAGAATGGGCAAGAGACCACCGAGAATACGGCTTTTGGGGTGGAGAGTCCGAAGAAGACAGAGCTGCAGCAGGTTTCAGAGTTGAAATGCCTGTTGGTAGAGTTGCAAGATACCCTAAAGGTGATGGCGCTCCAGTTGTAGCAAGAGGTGAAGGTGCTCCAGTTTAATTGATGCCCTTAACAAAATTGATTTAAACTCCGCATTATTTGCGGAGTTTTTTTATTGTATCACTATATATATTTCCGAAACTGTCAGGCACAAGCCCCTCTTAAATATCCCGATGCTAAATTCTTGTTCCGTATCACTTAGCATTTTACGATGAAAGAATCGAAGAAACCCGTCGAGACTGATGGAGCAATTATTTGGTATGAAAAGCCAAAATTAAATAATCCAATATTTCTAGCAACCTTTGAGGGTTGGAATGATGCCGGCGATGCTGGTAGCGATGCATCAAATTGGATACTTAATGAATACGATCCACGGCTAATTGGAGAAATTAGTGGAGAAGATTATTTAGATTATCAACAATTAAGACCAAATATAATTGTAAATGAAGAAGGGATACGTGAAGTTTCATGGCCGTCTAATGAAATATCACTAGTATCAATACCTGGATCGAATCATGACATTATAATCCTCAATGCTTTTGAGCCGAATTATAAATGGAAATCGTTTAGTCAAGACGTCATCAAAATTTTAACAACTTTTAATTGTGAAGAAGCATTCACTTTCGGTTCTTTGTTGGCAGAAGTTCCCCATACTCGTCCAACAAGACTTACAGGAATTGCAACAGACAAAGATCGCCTTAATGCTTTGGAAGTTCTGCCATCTAACTACCAGGGTCCTACTGGAATAGTAGGGATATTACATGCAGCATTTCAAGAAAAGGGAATCAATTCAACTTCACTCTGGGCAGCAGTACCTCATTACGTAACACAAAGCCCTCAACCAAGTGCTATTAATGAACTTTTAAATACTTTTGGCGCATTAATAGGTATTGATTTTGATACAAGCCTCATTGCTTTGCGAACCCAAAAATGGGTTGATGATGTATCTGAAGCTATTGAAGACGATGATGAGGCCTCAAGTTATGTTGCAGACTTAGAAGAAAGATTCGATGCAGGTGATATTTCAGAAGGCTTTGATATGATGCCTGAAGAATTACCAAATGCTGGTTCAATTGTCTCAGAGGTTGAACAATTTCTTCGTGACCAACCAGATGAGAAATAAATTTTTAGCTTAATAATTCTTTTATTGTCCTCTTATACATCTCTTTTGTGAGAAGTAATGATTCGATATCTACCTTTTCGTTTCGTGAATGAAACATGTTTAGATGATCAATATATGAAATTTCCTTTGAGAATAATCCAAAACCATATGCAATTGATCCACGACGTCTAAAAAATCTAGCATCTGTTCCATATGGAGCAATAGTTGGAATTAATTTTGCATTATCAATAAGTGATCTCGAAACATTCTGCAAAATATCGAAAAACTTATTATCTGTAGAAGAAATCGAACTTTTATTGTGTTGTATATAAGTCACCGTTACTTTTTCTCTAATATCACCCAAAGCATCATCAATCATTTTTGCAATATCTAGCTCATTTACTCCCGGAAGCGATCTGATATCTATACCAAGTTTTACATGATCCGCAACAGTATTAATTTTTGTACCGCCAATAATAGTATTTGGCGAAAAGGTATTGTGACAGCATGAATGTAATACGCTTGATAATTGTTGATCGATATGTTTAAGTGCTTGGTCATGTTTATCAACATTTGATAATTGTTCTGCCAAATCTTTATTTATACCCAGCGCACTGATAAATGTTTCCCAGCCATCAGTAAAAGATATTGGTGATTTATATTCAACAAATCTATCTATTATCTCAGTTGCACTTATTATTGCATTATCAGCACCATATGGTTTAGAACCATGTGTTGGTATACCTTGAATATTCAACTCGGCCCAATGGACACCTTTTTCACCAACTACTATTGGTAAATATATTTCATCACCAAGCGGCAACTGACTACCACCGCTTTCTGTTAATACGTAATCAGCAGTAACTAATTCAGGAAATTCTTCTAGTAGGAAATCTGCACCATACTTCCCGCCATTTTCTTCATCTGCTACAGCTGCAAAAATAAGATTTCCTTTTGGTTTAAAACCTTCTTCGATTATTTCCTCTAGAGCTAATGCCATTGATGACGTCAGATTTAACATATCGATTGATCCTCGGCCATGTACAAATCCATTAGATATTTCACCTGCGAATGGATCGAAATCCCAATCTTGGCTTACCGCTGGGACAACATCACAATGACCTAATAGCAAAAGACTAGGTGCTGATCTATCGCTTCCATCTAACCGGACTACTAGATTATCTCTTCCATTGACCTTATGGTGTCGCTCGATTTGGATTGAATTAGAATATTTAGAAAATATTGTTTCTAAAGTATCAATATTTTTCGATTCATTACCAGAATTTAATTCACCAGTATTGACACACTCATTTTGAATTAATTTAGATAATAGCTCTGATGACTTATTCACACGCTACACTCTAATTGAAAAAGAAGTATTAAGGAAATGTATGGAAAATACTTATAAAGAACTTTCGGTTTTATTTTTGGTCAAAAATCATCCTAATATTTGCAAGATAATGCATGGCACCTTTGGTGAGCCAGTCGATTCATATTGGAATGGTTCTCATACCTGGTTTGAAGAACCGGATTTATTGCATAATACAAGAATTGAATGGCGACTACATCCTGTATCGGGTTTTGATATGCCAAAGGCTTCTCGACCTGAAGAGCTATTCGAGATGATAATTGAAGGAAGTATGGACGTTGAACACTATATAGAAGGTCTAGAAGTGTTTCCAGTTGATGAGAATGAAATTACTATTGAAGAATTCAAAAAATATGTTTTTGAGCGTATTAACATCGAAGCAGATTTTTCGGGCTTCATAGATCACGAAAGTATCGCTAATGAATATGAAAAATCTAATGGCGATGTTTCTATAACTTCTTTAATAGCAGCGCAGTTAAGATAATACTTTTACTATATCTACAATTTTACCTATTGTAAAATGGCCAAACTCACCGTAAAGAGCACTTGCTTGGTCGTATCGCATTTCATATACTATTTCTTTTATATCAAAGAGTGAATCAGAAACCAAGGTAACACCCCATTCATAATCTGTTAAACCTGTTGCTCCAGTGATTAATTGTATAATTTTTCCAGAATATTTTCTTCCCAGTGCACCATGGCTTCTCATATATTTAGCTCGCTCATCAAATGGTAATGCATACCAGTTTGCATGGGATTCTCGTTTTTTACTCATTGGATAGAAACAGATATATTCTTTATTAGGTATTTCTGGATATAGTTTATGTTTCTCATATACTGAAATACGTGCTAACCATTGCGTCATCATTTCTGATTTTTCATCATCAGTTGCATCAAGCGTATCTATTCTGGCTTGTTCTTCTATTTGAGTTGGAGTATATTCACTGAGCTCAGTTATTGAAAAGAAACTATCTTCTATATTAACTTCTAACTTTTTTAGATCTTGTTCAAATTGCCATATTGCATCTGCATCTTTACTTAAACACATAAACATAAAGTCACATTCATATCCGAATATTGAAGAAGTTATTATTTGAAAGTTACTACTTTTATATTTTTCTACTAACTGAATTAAACTATTGCCAACATCTTTTCGTATAGCGCCTTTCGGTAAAGAAACCATTAAGTTCGTAACGAACATGCCTTCTTTTGCTTTATCTGGATCTTCCATGTGATACCTCTATTTATAAATCTAAGGAGTTATTTCGCTTGCAGCCGGAGCTTTAACATTTACATCTACTCCATAATTGAAATAATTCATAGTTACAACCATTGTTAACTTTCCGCCAGGAGCGCCTGAACCGCCAGGTGCGCCTGAACCAGGAGCTAATAATGATGTATCGTCAATACTTAAAGTCATTTCGAATTTTTTAATTAATGAATTCTTATCAATCCAAACATTTGCAACTATATCTTTAGTGAAAGTTTTTTCTATTGCTTCTATAGAGTCATCTGATAGGTCTCCTCCAGATGCCTTAGCCTGTTTCTTTAAGTTTTCAGGACTAAGAGTTACTTGATATTGTGTTGTCGAAACACCGTCTATGTCTTCTTTACCAATTGTTTTATAGTCATCTTTAGCACCCTTAAAATATTCTAAAAACTGTGAAGGGTCCTGTGTGGAATTTCCACTTGCAGAAACAGCTTTCGCTTTCTTCCAAGAAGATGCTGATCCAAGTATTGATGGAGTTTTTGTGTAAGTGAAACCATCAACAGTTCTTGTCTCAATTATTATTGGATCTGTTGACTCAACTCCGCCACCACCAAGTGATCCGAATAAAGATGTCATGTCAATACTAATCTGAGACTCATTTTTTTCAAATGATTGGACACCACTAATTAGAAGATCTCCATTAACAGGTAAACCAGTACCGTCACCATTTAAAGATATAGTACCTTTAATTTCTACCGACTTTTGTTTTTGAGTATTTTCTGCAGATTTAACAAGTAGATTTCGAGAAATGGTTGAATCTTTTTTAGTAGTTTCGGTTCTTGAACTTGAACTTTTACTCTTTGAAGTAGATTTTTTGTCACTAGAACATGCGAATAAACTTAAAGTTATTACTAATAATAAAATTACTGCTGATAGATATTTTTTCATGTATTCCTTCTTATTTAGTGGTCTACTTTAATACTATACGATCTTGCCTCATAACTAAAACTCTGTTCCTAAGAACAGAGTTTTAGTTATTGAAATAGTATAAGGTTTTCAGGGATTGTACTTGTAGAACGATCACCCACAGCTTTGTAGAAGTGAGGACAGTGAATGAAACTAGTTCAATTCCGATCCTTAGAAGCCCATGCCTCCCATATCACCCATGCCGCCATCGCCCATAGGAGCGCCAGCACCAGCAGGTTCCGGTTTGTCAGCAATTACAGCTTCTGTTGTTAAGAACAAAGCAGCAATAGATGCAGCGTTTTGCAATGCAGAACGTGTAACTTTCGCAGCGTCAATAACACCAGCTTTTAACAAGTCTTCGTATTGGCCTGTTGCAGCATTCAAGCCTTCGTCACCATCAAGGTTACGAACTTTTTCAACTATAACTCCGCCTTCTAAACCAGCATTTTTTGCGATTTGAAAGATTGGTGCTTCTAGCGCTTTTGCAATAAGTTTTGCACCAGTTGCTTCGTCGCCTTCTAAAGTCTCAACCAGAGCCAAGATTTCTTTTTGTGCACGAAGCAATGTAAGTCCACCACCAGCAACAACACCTTCTTCAACAGCAGCTTTTGTAGTTTGAACTGCATCTTCAATACGGTGTTTCTTTTCTTTAAGTTCAACTTCAGTAGCAGCTCCAACCTTAATAATTGCAACTCCACCTGAAAGTTTAGCTAAGCGTTCTTGTAGTTTTTCGCCATCGTAATCAGAATCAGTATTTTCAATTTCATTACGAATTTGTTGAACACGTCCACTAACAGCTTCTTTATCGCCAGCACCTTCAACGATTGTTGTTTCATCTTTAGTGATAACAATTTTTCGTGCAGTACCAAGTAGGTCAAGAGTAGCAGTTTCAAGTTTCAAGCCAATTTCTTCAGCGATAACTGTACCACCAGTAAGAATAGCCATGTCTTCAAGCATTGCTTTACGTCGTTCACCAAAACCTGGAGCTTTAACAGCAGCAGATTTGAAAGTTCCACGAATTTTATTTACAACGATAGTTGCTAATGCTTCGCCTTCTAAATCTTCAGCAATAATACAAAGTGGTCGTCCTGATTGCATTACCTTTTCAAGAACTGGAAGAACATCTTTTACAGCAGAAATCTTTGAAGATGTAAACAAGATATAAGGATCATCTAAAACAACTTCCATACGATCTGGATCTGTAACGAAGTATGGTGAGATATAACCTTTATCAAAACGCATACCTTCTACAAGATCTAAATCCATACCGAAAGTTTGTGATTCTTCAACAGTTATAACGCCGTCTTTACCGACTTTGCCAAGTGCTTCAGCGATAATTTCACCGATTTCAGTACTTGCAGCAGAAATTGATGCAACGCTTGCAATTTGTGTTGGATCAGTATCAACTTTTTTAGAATTGTTCATGATGTAATCAACAGCAGTTTGTGTAGCTTGTTCAATACCGCGTTTTAAGCCCATTGGGTTTGCACCAGCAGCTACCATTTTGATTCCTTCAAGAACCATTGCGCGAGCTAGAACAGTACCAGTTGTTGTGCCGTCACCAGCAACATCATCTGTTTTCTTAGCAACTTCTTTAACCAAAGAAGCACCAATGTTTTCAAATGGATCTTCTAGTTCTATTTCTTTTGCAATAGATACACCGTCATTAGTGATTGTTGGCGCGCCCCATTTTTTGTCAAGTACTACGTTACGACCCTTAGGCCCTAACGTTGCAGCAACTGCATCAGCAAGCTTATTCATACCTGCAACGATTTTGGTACGTGCATCGTCTCCAAAAATTATTTGTTTAGCCATTATTTATCCTTTTGAGTTTTATGATTTTCTTGTCGATTTGCCCCATATAAACAGTGCAATTCCATAGATTACCAATAGATTAGCACTGTAATATCTCAAAGTGCTAATTGTTGATAGATAGATGAATATATGAAGATATAAAATAGTCTAAAATTATGACATGGCAGATCTACATGACTCTAATGAACATTACTTAATGGCAATCTATGAAATTGACGAAGAAGGCGTAGCTGTTATACGTGCTCGTATTGCACGTCGCTTAAATATATCTGCTCCATCTGTTAGTGAGCATATAAATCGCATGGAGAGCCAGAAACTCGTTAAAATAAATGAAAAGAACATTATTTCATTAACTAAATCAGGCCATAAAATAGCAGTGGGTATAGTTAGACGTCATCGCTTGGCAGAATGTTTACTTGTAAGTTATATTGGTTTAGACAAAAATGATGCTCATAAAGAGGCTGATCGACTCGAACATGCAATCAGCGAAAAAGTAGAAAAGAAACTCGCTGAAGTACTCGGTTTTCCTACCCACTCTCCGGATGGAAAAATAATCCCTGTTAATTAGTGTTAGATTATTTTAATGATCTAGCACGTAGAATTGATTTTAGACCAATAGCATTAAACGGATTAGATACTGAAGTTGCAGGTAGATTAGATTGCGAGACAGGGTTCCCATTTATTATTACTGTTCCAGTAAACAAAGCTTGCGCAACAATTAAATATCTGCCTTTTTTGTAAATCTTCATGGCATATGTTTGTTTTGGATCTTTTTTATCTTTTCGACTTATTTTTTTAAATTTTATAGGACAGTCGGGAGCATCTGACAGTTTCCATGATTCAACTACCCATTCTCCTGTACCATCTTTTAAGAAACGAATTACTGAAATATTATATTTCTCGAAATCAAAATTTATATCGGCTGCACTTTGTAATGATTGAGGAGTCACCTCAAAAGTCACTTTTAGACTCTTCATACCAACTGTTTTTTGTTTGAGTTCAATTGTTTTATCACTAAGAGTTGCTAGTTCATCTCCAAAGGTAATTGTTGGTGGAAGTTGTTGAAGCAATACATCCTGAGGGACTGATCCAGTTAGTGGCAGACATTCAACAATAAGTTTGCTTCTACTAAATAGCCACCAATTCTTACCTGCCCAACCATGCCATTGATCATTGAGAGATGGATCATGTCCCGGTGGCACATCTGCACGATTAACACCAGAACCATCAGAACGATTATATGTATCTAGATTCCAAGATGTATCCCAAAATTTTGTACCAGGTGCTCCACCAAGTGCTTCGCCAGTATTTCGATCTATAGCCACTTGATAATGTTCATAATATGGACCTGGTGTGCTGGTCGAATAACCTATACCTGGAAATAGGCCTCTGTCAGGATTCGGACATTCAGTAACTGATGGATTTTGAATAGGCATATATCCATTTAGCTGAGCAGTATGGCCGTTCCAATATCCACTTCCACCTCCACCTGTACCTGAATGTGTACCTGGATTACCTCCAATATTTCCGCCACACGTTATACCACCTGGTACCGTTTCACAATTCTTAACATTTGCAGAGCTTGGAGTTGCAAAAACTGGGAATGAAGACAGTGAAGTAATAAGTATTGCTAGAAAATATTTCTTATGTCGAGAAAATATTTTATCTTTCATTTATACACCAGAGACCAATCCATATTTTAAACCTAATATTCGCTACAGCTAAACAAAGATATGATATCTTGTTAATGTAGCGAATATGTACTTATATTAGAACACAAAATTGGTAATATTACTAGTGAAAAGTTCTTATAACCAGGTTAAATACAATTATTTACTAATAAATCGAAATCAAAAACGAACTTAGCGAATGAAGCGAATATCGCGAATATTGCGAATCAATAAGCTCAACTTCTATATTTATGACGTCAAAAAATAATCGATTAGAATACTTAAATTATGGCTAAAAATCTTGATAAAACTAAAAAAACTATATATGTAGATCTAGATGGCACTCTAGTAGGTAAAAATGGATCCTTACTTCACAACCATTTGGGTGAATTATCAACATCCTCTATTGACGGTATTAACAAAGCTCATGATAATAACTGCGAGATCATAATTGCAACCGGAAGAGATATCTATAGAACAGCAGATTTTGCAAGGGTACTTGGGCTTAATAAATTTATAGCAGAAGCAGGATGTGTTATAAAAACACAAGACGAAGTGAGTTTAAATTTTGGTGAGGCAATAAAATATTTTGATTTCAATAATACAACCCACGAAGAATTTCATAAAAAAGTTGTTGAAGCTAGTATTTTCTTAATTGAGAAATTTCCTGATCAGATTGAATTACATGAAGAATTCAATCGTGGCCAATATGGAACAACCATGCTTAGAGGTAATATTGACGAACAAAAAGCTAATGAACTACTTAAAGACCAATGGCCGTATTTAGAAATATATGGCAATGGACATGGGATGTTTAGAAGATCAATGCCCGGAGTAGAAAATGTATTAATTTATCATCTTGCTCCTATAGGTGTAACAAAAAAAAGTGGAATTGAATTTGATCAAAAACTTCGAGACTTAAAAAAACAAGACTGTTTTATGATTGGCGACGGCTATGCAGACTTGGTCTGCTCACCAGCAGTAAACACTGTATATGTGCCAAGCAACGGAATTAAATCAGATATAAATAGTAAAGAGTACGCTGATAATCACGAAAATGTGATTGTGCTAGATGGTTCTCACAATGAAGGTTTTGAACAAGCAATTGATTTTATTATCAATAATTAGTATTTAAATACTATGAAACATTTCCTACAATAACAACTACATTTGCATTAAGCAGTTCCGAGACAGCCCATTGCGATGGAGTGCTTGATGGAAATTGCTCAATAGTAATCTTCTGAGGAATTTGTAATACCTTTAAAATTCCTGGCATAATATTTTTTGCAATATTCGTTGCATCTGGTTCAAATCCTGTTTTGTAATAGACAAAAGTTCCAACATCTTTTGAGCTATCATCACCTGAAGCCAAAACTTTATATCCTAGTTTTCCTATTTCAGTTGCTGTATTTGCAGCAACGCCTCCAAATTGGGAACCATTTAAAACTAATACTGAAACCGATGAAGGTTTTTGGGTATTTGAGACGACTGTTGTTGTCGTTGTTGTTGTTGTTTTGGATTTAGATTTAGAGGCTTTTGAATTTGTTTTAGCTTTAGTATTTACAGTTTGAGCCTTTGTAGTTGAATTATCTAAATTAGATTTCGAATTGTTATTAACAATCCAAACAAAAATAAATCCTACGATTATAGCTATTGTAACCAAAGCTAGCATTTTGGTTGACGGTGAGGGACTAGATTTAAAATTAGAGTTTTGATTTCCCTTATTCGAATTATTCATTTGTCCCCTTAATAAATGTACGAATATTACATTAGTAGCTCGAAGTGCAACAAACAACGCATGAGCCGGATGTCGGAATCGAACCGACGACCTACTGATTACAAATCAGTTGCTCTACCGACTGAGCTAATCCGGCTTGGAATTAATATTATTAACCCAAAAAATGCTTTGCAGCATTTGGTTTCAAGAGCCATGACCTTCGAAACGCTGAAAGATTCTACCTTATGTAGATGCTAACTTTTCAACTAATACTAAATTAATTTCGTAAATGCGCCAAATGCATCAAAGTAACAGCTGCAGCTGCAGAAGCATTTAATGATTCCGTATTGCCGTATTGATCTATTTTCAATAGATGATCACAACGCTTACGTACTAGTTGAGAAAGTCCTTTACCTTCTGACCCTATTATTACAATTACTGGTCCCGCACTTTCTTTAATGTCATATAGTGATTCTTTTGATTCACCTGCCATACCTAGCGTTGTAACACCAGCTTTTTGTGCCTTCATAAGGAAAGATGGTACACCAGAACAAAGTCCAAAGTTCATAAATTCAACAGCCCCTGCTGCATTTTTTACTGCTGATGGAGATAAATGTCCGCTTCTATGTTTAGGTAATATGACACCTGTTGCACCTGCGACTTCTGCACTTCTAATTATTGCACCAATATTATTTGGATCTGTAAGAGAATCGAGAACAACTAAAAATGCTTTTGGATTTAATAACATGTCATCAAGTTCCATCGGTTTTTTTTCTGTACAATATGCAATAACACCCTGTGGCGATTCTGTTCTAGCCCTACCCATAAATTGTTCTCGTGATAATCTAGTTACACGAGTATTCTTTAATTCAGCTTTATATATCAATGAAGTCATTTCTGGACTGTCTGCAATCTCTCGATCTACATAAAGTCTTGTCACTTTTCTTCTACCATGTTCAATTAAAACTTCTACAGCATGGAAACCCTCAACATGTTCCCCACCCAAGCCATATTTGAGTGTACGGTTTGGTTCTTTGAATGATGATCCTTCACTGCGTTCAGAATTACGGGTGCTAGCACCTGCATTTCGGGTACTACCTGTTCGTGGTGAACTTGCACTTCCTGATTTTCCAGGTTCAGTTCGTACCCGTCCAGTTGCTTTTTTGTTCTGTGTTTTAATTTTTGAATGTGCTTTTTTATTATTATTACGAATTACTTTATCTTCGTTTCGACGTGCCATGTCGTCCCTTTCGGTCCATCTTCTATAACTACACCATGCGAAATTAACTCATCACGAATTTCATCGGCTCTTGAAAAATCTTTTGTTTCTCTAGCTACTTTTCTTTGTTCTATTAAATCTAATATTTGGTTTTCATCGATATTTGCTTTAGTACTAACTAGCTCAGTTAAATCAATTCCAAGTACTTGCATCAGTTCAACAATAGTTACAAATAAAACTTTTACTCTGTCATACTCTTTTTCATCTAATGAGATATTTGCTTCTCTCAAAGCTTCAAAGACTAGCCCTAATGCTTGTGGAGCATTAAAATCGTTGGCCAAAAGATTAATAAATCGTCTTTGGATTAATTCATCTATTTGTGCACTTGAGTCAACATCTAGTTCACGATTAAAACGACGGTAAAATGAATCGAGCCTATCCATAGCTGCTGAGGCAGCACCTAGAGATTCATCGCTAACTTCTATTTGGGAACGATAATGTGTTTGAATCATCAATAACCTAAGCGCACGTGGGCCGTGTTGACTGATGGCATCTTTAAGCGTAATAAAATTATTTAACGACTTGCTCATTTTCTCACCATTAATATTTAACATTGCACTATGTATCCAATATTTAGCAAATACATCACCAACACCGCAACTTTGTGCGATTTCGTTTTCATGATGAGGGAATACTAGGTCTGTACCTCCGCCATGGATATCAAAACCTTGTCCAAGAATACCAATACTCATTGCAACGCATTCAGTATGCCATCCTGGCCTGCCGTCTCCCCATGGTGAAGGCCACGAAGGTCCGTCTTGTTTCACTTTTTTCCAAAGCGCAAAATCTAAAGGAGATTTTTTTTCTTCGTCTACATCAATTCGACTACCAGCAGATTCAATTAAGTCATCAAGAGTTCTATGGCTTAGCGATCCGTATTCTTTATAATCAGTTACAGAGAAATAAATACT
The DNA here is from genome assembly GCA_018057765.1 of Acidimicrobiia bacterium. Taxonomy (NCBI): domain Bacteria; kingdom Bacillati; phylum Actinomycetota; class Acidimicrobiia; species Acidimicrobiia bacterium. The sequence goes on along the minus strand of JAGPDB010000015.1, from coordinate 10,089 downwards.
TGTAGACGTCTCATAAGCAAAATCTTTTTCTATAAGTTTTTTAATAAGTTCCACCATTTGGGGAACATATTCAGTTGCATGAGGATCAAATTCTGGACGCTCAATACCTAATGAATCGAGTTGCTCTAAATAAGTTTGTTCGTATCTTTTTGTTATAACCGATTCTTCAACATTTTCTTGTTGTGCTTTTGCAATAATTTTATCTTCGATATCAGTAATATTTCTTGCTAGTGTTACTTCGTATCCGATATATCTAAAAAATCTTCTTATTAGATCATATGTAAAAGCTGTTCTTCCGTGTCCTAAATGAGGATCATCATATACTGTTGGACCACATTGATAAATTGAAACTTTTCCTTCATCACGTGGTTTAAAGTCTACATTTTTTCTTAGTTTTGTATCATAAAACGTTACTTGTGTATTTTCGGGTAATAATTCGGCCATAGAGCTGATTAGTCTAACACTTTCTTATAAATTCCTCATCGTAGTATTGATTTGTGGAAATATTATTTTTCAACTAAATGTTTAAGTCAATAGCGATTATTCTAGATAGTCTTGAGCAATTATCTTGACTAGCTCGCTGAGCGTAATCGTAGGATAGCCCAACCTCGCTGATAGCGATGTGTCGATAGTTGAATTAGGCAACCAGTTTTCTTCAGAACCACCTGGTTGTACTAAAACTGAATCGATATCTAAAGCTTTTGCTATTTTCGATATTAGATCAAAATAAGTAGACCCTTGTATAGCAGCGACGTTTAATAATCTATTATTTTGTGAATCATAATCGACAAAATTCGAAATCGCATCAGCTAAATGATCTATCAATGTATAACTAAACAGCTTTTCCGCGTCAAGCTTCACCGGCAAACCTTGCAATAATACTTTTAATGTATCTGGAAATTGTTTCTCACGGTCATAATTTTTATTAAATCCAACAAACCTTCCACTTCTGGTTATTAAATAAGTGATACCTGATTCTTGTAATAGTCTTTCGCATTCATACTTAGATTCACCATATTTATGGCGAGGCCTAGGCAAATCATTTTCCATATAGCCACCAGTATTTTCTTTACCTCCATAAAGTGATTCTGATGAAGTGAATATGAATTTTGCACCAGATTGTTTTGCACACTCAATTAGAGTTTTCATTATTCCTACATGATTATCAAATATTTGTTCAAGTCCTTTATCTCTTCCGACCATAGCTGCTGTGTGCAGAATAAAATCAGGTTTGAAATCGGCTGATATTTTTATTACGCATTCACTATCGAGTAAATCAACCCGGTGAACCTCATTAGACCTGCTAAGACCTAGTATTTCATATTTTGTTCCATAAAGTTCAATGAATTTAGATCCTAAATATCCACTTGATCCTGTTAAAAGTATTTTCTTCATTATTTTATACCTATTTTGTTAAGCAGAATAGTTGAATAAACAGCGATTGCTTCTGCCCTACCGATCTCACCAATGCCCTCACCATGTTTTGGAGTGATCGATATTTGAGTATTCTTGTTAGAAATAGACTTAATCGAAATTGAGATTTTTTCTTTCATTGCTTCAAGATAGTTAGACAATTTCGGTTCTTGTGCATTTATTATTATTGAAATATTGTTTATCTCATAACCTTGATCAGCAACAAGTTGTATTGCAGAATCTAAAAACTTAAATGAATCCGCATCTTTATTCTCTTTTTTATTTGCGGGAAATAATGTTCCTAAATCTGGCGCTCCTATTGCGCTTAGCAACGAATCTGTTATTGAATGTGCAACTGCATCTGAATCACTGTGGCCTTCAAGTCCAATATGATCAATTTCAATACCACCTAAAATTAATTTTTTATTTTTGTCTTTTGAAAAAGGGTGTATATCGTATCCTGTACCTATTCGAATTGTTGTCGATAAAGCGCTACCTGACAATTCATTGCGAACGATGTTTAGATCTAATATAGTGGTAATTTTTCTATTCGATTCTTCACCGTCAAAAATAACTACTTCATAACCCGCTTTTTCCAAAAGTGCTCCATCATCTGTTTCTACAGAACTATTCTCATAAGCTTTGCGTAATGCTTGCGCATTAAATATTTGTGGTGTTTGAACAGCTCGAATATTTACACGTGCATGAGTTGTTTCAATAACTTCACTGTTTCTTTTAACCGATTTAATAGTGTCGGTCACAGCAATTCCAGGAATCACACCGTATCGGCCTTGTTCTATTAGCTTTCTACCATGTTCAAAAAGTTTTTTTGTTACCATTGGTCGAGCAGCATCATGAATGGCAACGATTTCGACATCCTTTGGAACGGCATTTAATCCGTTGCGAACAGATTCAGACCTGGTGGCACCGCCTTTGACGACTGCAAAAATATTTTCATTGCAATATTTGTCGGGATCAATAACAACAATTACACCGTCACTAGACTCGCTTGCAATTCTTACACTTCGATCTAAAACAGTTTCTGTATCTAAAATTTGAAAAAGTTTGTCAGCACCAAATCTTGCTGATGAACCGCCTGCGACAACAATTGTAAACATTTTATTGGACATGAAATCCTTTAATTGTGTATAACTATCCATGTAAGGACAGGCCTTACAGTTTGGCGTTTATTTATTTGTGGCTTTTTTAGCAACTGCCTTTTTAGTAGTAGTAGTAGCTTTTTTTGCAGCTGGTTTAGTTTTTGCTTTTACTGAACTCTTCGCAGCTTTTGCAGCAGCCTTTTCAGCTTTTACTTTCTTTTCCGCACGAGCATTCTTTTTCTTTGTTGCAATAATGTCAGATACATCTTCAAGTCGCAAAACACGGTTTAGTGTATCATCAGCTTGTTCACGATCAAGGTCGAGTGCATAACTAAGCTCCGAAGTAAGTATATTCCTTGCTTGGCTGAGCATTCTCTTCTCACCAGCACTTAACCCTTTATCACCATCTCTAGAGGATAGGTTTCTTACGACTTCTGCCACCTGATAGATATCACCACTTTTTAATTTTTCGATATGGTTTTTAAATCTTCTTGACCAGTTTGATGGTGTACGAGCATCTGTTTTCATAATCACAGCGAAAACTTCTTCTACTTCGCTAGGGTTAATTACGTCTCGAATTCCAATCTCATCAACTTTTTCTGCAGGCACCCTAACCACAAGATCTGTATAAGCTACTCGCATTAACAAATAATCAACATTTTTTACTTTACCGTCAGTTTCTATTTTGATTTTCTCACGTTTTTCGACAATTGCAGCACCGTGGTGAGGATAAACGACTTTATCGCCAACATTAAAACTCATTTTGTTCCTTTTCGTATCATTTGCGAATATAATAGTCTTATATTGTACCTTATTTGAGAGAAATTTTAAATTCGGAGACTTGTTTTCTCACTAATGAAGTCGAAGGCAATTTTCCAAGCTAATTTAGCATCAGCTTGTCTATACTCAGAACGACTTGGGTTATGCATAAATGCATGGCCAGCATTATCAAAAATTTTAATTTCAGATCCTAAATTTGTGTGATGTTCGTCTTCAAATAATTTAATTAGCTTATTTACATCATTGATTTTTGCGTACTCTTTATCTTGACCACCAATTATTGCTAAAACTGGTGAGGCAGTATCCATTGACAGGTAATCTAACGGTTCGCGTTGAGTTTCACTCTTCCAATGTTCTGGAAGGTTAATCATCCCATAACAAGATACTACAGCATCAAAAATTCCAGTACCAGCACATTTGAAAGCATACATACCCCCAATACAAAAACCTATTAGTGCAACTTTTGTACATCCATGTTTTGATTTCAATATTTGTGCTGCACCAAGCAAATCACCACATTGTTCGACGTCGTCAAGTTCACATATGCGTTGCAGTTTTTCTTCACGTGATAGCTTTACAATATTTTGTAACTTTGTAAATGGTTCAATTGCAATAGTTGGTATACCCCTTGCTGCGATTTGAAATATAGTGTCATCAACCAATGGGCTTAAACCAATAATATCTGGATGAAGTACTAGGCCTAAGCCATGAACAGACTCGGGAAAGGCTACTGAAATTTCTGTACCTGATCCTAAAACTAGATGGTCACATTCAACTTGTGTTTCTAAAAATTCATTTTTTGGCAGAAAATCTATTACATCGAAATTTTCTAACATTAAATTCCTACTAAATCAATAACCGTCTTTAGCATTACTTCATTTTTTATTTCTATTTGTTCTAGGTCTAAAGATTTCACATCGGTTTTAGCTAAGTTTAAAAATATATTTTTATATCTACGTCTATCAGCTTCACGTATGCGTCGTGAGCTATGCGGGCTTGATCGAACTTCCCCAGATAAACCTATTTCTCCAGCAAAAACAAAATCTTTAGTAACGGGGACTTCTTTTAATGCGCTAGCAATAGCAACACAAATTGCTAAGTCCAAGCCTGGGTCTTTAATTCGTATTCCACCAGAGAGCGAAACATAAACATCGTGGAAGGATAGATTTATACCACAGCGTTTACTTAAAACCGCTAGTAATGAATTTAATCGCGAAGTTTCAAATCCTTGTACAATACGGCGAGGATTTGGATTAGACGTAACATCGACTAAAGCTTGCACTTCAATAAGAAAAGGCCGTGAACCATCGACGGCAGCACCAACAACTAAACCACTTGGACGAGCACCACCTACATTTGTCATCAATGCTGAATCTGAATCTAAAGCAATTAGACCAGTTGAAGTCATATCGAATAAACCAAGCTCATCAGTATTTCCAAATCGATGCTTTGTAACTCTTAATGTTCTCACTAAGGCATGGTCGTCACCTTCAAAACTAAGCACTGTATCAACTACATGTTCTAGAACACGAGGTCCGGCTAAGGTACCTTCTTTTGTAACTTGGCCTACCAAAATGACTGTCACTCCAGTGCGCTTTGCAAACTCAGTTAGGCGATGTGCGCATTCTCGAACTTGTGAGACTGTTCCTGCTGATGATGATATATCTGCACATGACACAGTATGGATAGAGTCGACAACGAGCACTGAATATTTTTCTTTATTAGCGTGTGCAATAATTTCTTCTATTTTTCCAGTTGCAACAACTCCAACATTTTGTGACGCTATATTCAGTCTTGATGCGCGAGACCTTATTTGTGAAGATGATTCTTCAGCACTCGCATAAAGTGAACCTATATTTCTTTCAGCAAGTGATCCTAAAATTTGCATAACTAATGTTGATTTACCAATTCCTGGTTCGCCTCCAATTAGAGTTACTGAACCAGCTACCAAACCGCCACCCAATACGTGATCAAATTCTTCTATACCAGTTGGCATAGGTATTGCAGAGATAGGATCTATTTCTTGTAGATTTGCTACTTTGCTTTTTTCATTTCCTAGTAATGAATCTAAATTATGGCTGTTTGTAGTTTGGCTAGATGCACCTTCGACAAGAGAATACGAAGGGTCAATAATGGATTCTACAAGAGTTCCCCATGCACCACATTCACTACAACGCCCAAGCCATTTCGGAAATTGACTTGCGCAAGTTTGGCATTCATATACAGTTTTCAATTTACCCATGACTTGATATTAACCTAGGGCTGTGCCATTTACGATAAGCTAAGAAAATTGCCAAGGCCAAAGCTAACAAAGCACCCATATTACCAATGATGAAGGCTGCTCTAGTTTTTTCTCCTGTTAATGAAACTTTTTCTAATTTAGTAGATTTACCTGAGATCTCTTTTTCAGTACTTTTATTAATTAATTCATCTTTTATTTTTATGTGCAAAGTCGAATTATCAAATGCTTTATTTATTAAATTTTCATAATCAGCGAATTCGACTCCATTATCAGATAATGTTTTTTTAACATTCTCATCTTTCAAATAAATATCTCGAAGTTTATTTAAATTTATATCAATCAATATAGATCGTTTCTGATTCAGAATGGAAGTTTGTCTGTTTATTCTTAGATCGTAAGTTTGTGATCCAATCATCACACTAAGTATCTTTTTTAGCTCAGTTTCAGAATCAAAACTTCTACTTATTTCAATAGTGTTTTTATTTTGAGAAACATTAAAACCTAATTTTTTTAAATCACTTGAATGAAAAATTGTTTTAATATCAATTGGCTTATAAGCATCGCCACGAATTATTGAAGCTGCTTCATCATCTAAAACAATCTTTAATTTGAACTCACCACTATTAACGCTATTCGAATCCATCGACACTTCTAGAGAACTTTGTGCCTTACAGGAAACTAAAAATATGCACACCAACGTTGAAATCAGGGCAAATTTTAGAATTTTATAAATATATTTACTATTTATACGCAAAGATACTCTTTTCTTGGTCAAATTTGTACTACATTTTTTATTCTCGTCAAACACTATATAGAAAGAGGCGAAATGAAAGACAATCAAGTAAAAATATTTATCGCAGAAGCGATAGGAACTTTGGTCCTCGTCCTTGGTGGATGTGGAACCGCAGTAATAGCTACAGGCGGCTTTCCACTTAACGCTAAAGGTGCAGGTCTGAGCGTTGGTGTATTAGGCGTCGCAATAGCATTTGGTCTTACACTTTTATGTATGGCCTACACAATAGGGCCAATCTCAGGATGCCACATAAATCCTGCAGTTACATTAGCAATGGTTATTGCTAAAAAAACAAAGACAACATTATTGCCAATATATTGGGTTGCTCAAGTTACTGGTGGTGTGCTCGGAGCTTTGATAATCAAGGTTATTGCAAGTGGAGTTAAAGGCTGGAACATTAAAGAAGTTGGTTTTGCAACTAATGGGTACGGAAAATTAGACGCAGTTACACAAGTTGGCTCGCCAGGAGGTTTTTCACTTACTGCTGTTGGTGTTTCGGAGATTGTTTTAGCTGCACTGTTTACTCTTGTAGTTGTTCATACAACTCGCAAAGACTATGCAGTTGGTTTTGGTGGTATAGCAGTGGGTCTAATGTTAGCTTTGGTACATTTAATTTCTATACCTATTTCAAATACATCAGTGAACCCTGCTCGTTCATTTGGTGTTGCATTGTTCAAAGGCGGAGATGCATTAAGTCAAAACTGGGCCTTCTGGGTATTCCCACTTATTGGTGCAATAATTGGTGGACTGATTGCTACTTATGTATTAACTGAAGATAAAGTTGCGGAGATAAGAAGTTAAACTCTTATTAATAGATAAAACATGTTCAATCCCGGCTTATTAAGAGTCGGGATTTTTTGTCTTAATAAGTTATTTGACCTTATAAATATTTATCGATATTTTCACTTTAATCTATAATCAGATCGTATTGCTAATAAAGCCACCCCGTCGAGAATTGACTTAAATTTATGCTTAAAGTAAAATCTATTACTTAAACTAGTTCCTTTAATGATCGAGATATATGCCCAATCCTTTTAATACTTATGGTGATGCAGCCAGTGATGGTGGCGGCTTCATGCTTGGTGCGGCGCTTTTTACAGCTGCTGTTCTGACTTTTTCTTGGGTACCCGATGTATGGCAGTCATTTAAAGACTTTGTTCATCCTGCAACACGTGTCGAGTTAGCACATGAATTCCCTCAGACAGGAAACGCTGTAGTTGGCAAGTTAGAAAGAACTCCTGGATATGATAAAGACTATTCTTCTGAATACCAACTCTCTGTAGTAGGAGATCGCACACAAGAAGATGGATATAAATTTAAAGATATTGGTAAGTCAGCGAGTCACACAACCTCTAGGACTACAACAGTTAGTGTTGTTGTTGAGCTATCTCCTAACGGAAAGGTTTGTAGACTTTCAGAACCAGAAATTGAAATTGCTGGCAAAGAAGTTATTGAAATTCAACCTAATGGGCACCAAATAAAATTGTATGAATACCGTTTTGGCAGCGAAGTTGTAGATCTAACAACGAACGACCCAGATTTACTAAGACAATATTGGGATGATGGAATCAAAGGGTATAGACATGGAACCGATAGGATTTGGGATCCAATTACATCTACATATGGAGAAGAACCACTAGTTTCAGAAGAACCACCATCTCCAGCACTTGCTAATAGAAGATGGCAAGGTACAACGCCAATAGGTATGATCATCAACTTTCCTACAAAAACTCAAATCGGATGTATGGCAGATGATTCAACTAGCTTTGTACCTTCAACAATATCACCTCGTTAGTTAACCTTATCGAATATATAAATTGATTGAAGTTGTTGAAAATAAAGATTTAATTTTCTTGACCGTACACATCTTTAGCTGTTGAAATACCTGTTGTATCTGCGCCAAATTCTTCAGCACATCTTCTTAGCGCTGAGCCAACATGTTTTGCCAAAGACGGGCCTGAAGGAACTGTATCTTCATTAAGATCAAAAATGATCATTCCATAATTTGAACCAGGAAGTACCCTAACTTTTCCAAAATTTTCTAGCGCTTTGGCATCATCGATTTTTACTACAGCCTTAGTATAACGATTAAGGTCTGCTTCACCTTCTAGGTGCATTTCATCCTCTTCATTAAACGAAGCATACAATTCCATCTCTTCGTCTTTTTCAAAATCCCCCGCTTGGTAAACACGAATTTTTGCCCACGGAACTGCATCGCCAGCAGCTAAAACAGTATCTTCAACCGCACCTATAAACTCATCTGGAATATCTTCTAATTGACCAGCCAACGCTAAATCTTGCATAATTTCTAATGGAAAATCAGGTAACGCATTTGCAACATAACCAAGGCCGTCACCTATTCGAGTATTTAATTCATTAATGACATAACCATTTTTTCCAGCTATTCCATCACAACAAAAAGCGCCCCGATAATTATATTCACTTCTAAGAGCATCTCCAACAAGTCGCGCTACGGATCTCATTTCAACACGCAGTTCAATTGATGGTTGCCAATATGTATTTGTACCAGCAAACCAAAATTTTCCATGTTCGCCACGCAAAACTAAAAGTTCAACGGGTCGAAATATTGCTACACCATTATCAAAAACAAATCCGTGAATTGAACATGGTCGACCTTCAATAAATTGTGCAATTCGGATTGATTCACAAGCGCTTGAAAATTTTTCAACAAAGTGATCTAAATCTTGTTCTTCTGCATCTGGTCGCATCCATCGCACCATATTTCCTCGCGAACTCAAACCCTTTGTAGAGTCGCCAGACCATACTGTTCCATCGCCTTGATTCATCATTTTTGATGCTTGCGCCATTGAATCATATTCTGCATCAACAATTGTTGAACTTGGTGCTGGAATTTCATGTTGTGCAAAAAAACCGTCGATAAAAGTTTTGTCTTCTAATTGTACCCAATCGGATTTTCTTGCTGCATCAATTTTTCTACCAAAAGCATGTGTAGATGTTCGGAATCTAAATATTGTAAAGAATGCTGTTTTATCTGGGTCAAAATCATCAACAGCTTTTTGAATATATTCTGGTGGGTTTTCGAATAGTTCGATCCAGGATGCTTCATTAGTAAAAATTTCAGGATCAATTTCTAATTCAACATCAATTCTTGTTACGTCGTCACCTAAATTAATTTCGTCATTTATTGGAGTTTTTAATGTGATAGCCAAGAATGGACCTGCACCCATTGTTCTAAACTGTTCAATTTTCGCTTGAAAAGATGATGCGCCGTCACCTGTTAATATTACTTTTCTACCCTGTACACGTTCACGTACAAAGTCACGTATATCGTCTAATGATGATGCCATAATAAAACCTCTTAACTACATTATGTCTGTTTTACTTGGAAGTCATGAAAAACGAACATTTTACGTTACCAGCATTTTATCGACAATTAAAATTGTAGGTTTACAGGTTTATAGTTCAACTAAATAATTATTGGATAACGTGATATGTCCATTTATATTCTGTCGCAGCACTTAGCCCTGTGGTTCCCGTTGTGAATTTGAAAGTATTCGTTGCCGGAGTTGCGAAGATTGCAGCTCCTGCGCTCAACGATGCCGCATTACTATTGGTCGGTGAGAAGACAACTTGCGGAATACTTGAATATGCATTTGCAAATGTCAGTGTTAACACATCTGCTGATACGCTTGGCGTGCCACCAGTTGTAAGAGTGATTGTACCTGCTGTGTCTGTTCCAACAACACTTATTGTTGGCGATGTTCCAGCACCGACATCTG